>CAZQFZ010000061.1:7997-15273 GCA_964592635.1 uncultured Rhizobium sp. | reverse complement strand
TTTGTCTAAGCAAACCATCAATTTTTTGTTCCATATTTTAATTATTGTAAATTTTACAATATATTCGCCAAAGGTTGTTTAAACTGGGTGTTATGGATCAAAAATTAGAATCGTATTTCAGAGCAGCAGTATCGGTAGATAATGTCGTTTTTGGATTCGATAATTCAGGACTTAAAGTACTGCTTATCTACAGAGGTGCGGATCCTTACCGTAATTGTTGGGCCTTGCCTGGCGACTTAATTGCCCTCGATACCGACCTAACTTCATCAGCTGAAAAAGTACTCCAAGATTTGACTGGATTGGAAAAGGTTTATATGGAGCAAATTCACACCTTCGGTAAAGTGAACCGCCATCCCTATGGTCGCGTATTTACGGTAGCCTATTTCGCTTTACTTAAAACAGAAGATTACCATGTTCACGCATCTTCTTGGGCTGAAGAGGCCGCTTGGTTCCCCATTTCAGATATCCCCGATTTGCCTTTTGACCATAACGAGATTTTGGAGTACGCAAAAAATATGCTAAAGTCCAAAATTCGTCGACAACCCATTGGCTTTGAATTACTTCCAAAATATTTTACATTAACAGAACTTCAAAATTTATACGAATCCATCTTGGAAACGCAATTCGATGTGCGCAATTTCCGCAAGAAAATTCTGAGTCTCGACTACCTTACTGATACAGGCATGAAGCAGTCGAGCGTAACCCATAGACCTGCAAAATTGTATAAATTTAACACCAAGAAATACAACAATTTAGTTCATTCTGGATTCAGTGTAGAGCTGAACTTCCCTTTGTTCCCCACTGAAAACTTAACGATATGATTTATCCCAAATTCCCAATTGCTCAAACCTCTATAAGGTCCATTTTCATTGCTACTCTTTCGTTTTTTTCGGGGGATATTTTTTCTGCTATTCCATACCTTTCCGCAATTCCATCCCCCAAAGAGAAAAATACCCAAGTGGATTTGAACACACCTATTCCGGTTACCGTTAAAAAGGATCAAAACGGTTGGCAATTCTACCGAGATGGAAAACCCTATTATGTAAAAGGTGCGGGTGGAACGGTTCGCATGGACCTAGCCGTGGAAGTGGGTGCTAATTCAGTGAGAACTTGGGGCATTGAAAATGCTAAAGAAATTTTGGATGAAGCCCATTCTCGAGGGCTGACGGTAATGTTGGGTATGTGGATGCAACACGAACGTCACGGCTTTGATTACAGCAATAAAACCAAAGTGCAAAAACAGTTTGAACACTTTAAACGAGTTATCGATGAATTTAAAAATCACCCTGCGCTTCTTCTTTGGGGAATTGGTAATGAGGTGGATTTGTTTTATAAAAACACACGCGTTTGGGATGCCATTCAAGATATAGCAAAATATGCCCATCAAGTAGATCCCAACCATCCAACATCCACAGTTACCGCTGGTTTGGATAGTTTGGAAGTCGCACTCATACTGCAAAAAGCACCAGACATTGATGTGTATTGCGTGAATACCTATGGGGATATTGACAATGTACCCACAAATATTCGCAAATTCGGATGGACAGGACCATACATGATCACTGAATGGGGACCAAACGGACATTGGGAATCGCCCAATACCGAATGGAAGGCAGCCATTGAACAAAGCAGCGGTGAGAAAGCTCGCATTTATCAATGGAGATATCAGAAATTTATTCAGAATTATTCAGGTGATTGCGTTGGTTCTTATGTTTTTCTTTGGGGACAGAAACAAGAATACACAGAAACCTGGTATGGCTTATTCTCAAAGGATGGAAAGCAAACGGAATCCATTGACGCTTTACAAATTGCGTGGTCCAACTCACCCGCTAAATCCAGCACGCCTCATATCGAAACGATATTTATCAATAATACAAAAGCCGATCAGAATATTGTTGTATCATCCAGAAGTGCGCATACCGCTTCAGTAAACAGCTATTTGCTGAGTCCCAGCGAGGCATACCAACTTTTCTCAACGCAAACCACCTCTAAAAATTCATCCGGAAATTCAGAATTATCCACACCCAAACTCAACTCTGCTTCCGGAACTTCAGAAACTTCGAAGTCTAAGCCGAATAATTCCAACGGAACCCCAATAGAAGCTTCCAAGTCCGAATCAAATAATCCTCAGGCAAACCAGGAGCGATTTAACAATCAGAATATCACCATCCCATCGACCTTGCTAACCAGTAAAAACATCCCCAAAAAAGTAAAATACCATTGGAAATGCTTGCAAGAGAGTACCGATAAAAAAGCAGGTGGCGATGTAGAAAATGAAGCCGCAGAAGTACCGATTTCCATCAAAAACGGAAATTCAAATACCATTTCCTTTAAAGCGCCATCTAAACCCGGCGCTTATCGATTATTTGTAACCATGGAATACGAAAACAAGGTTGCTTATGCAAATTTTCCGTTTCAAGTGTCCGATTCCGACAAAAACTCCAAAAAATCCGCTGTGCGCATGAAAAAATACACCATGGAAAGCTTCAATTCTAATTCTAAATAACTGCTATGAAATCAACTTTACATAAAACAATTTTGATTTTCATAGGGTTGCAACTTGCATTTCACCAGAATTCAATTGCGAGCATTGCATCTGGAAGTGTTGATGCAATCTCATCGGATCAAAATGTCTCTTTCATTTCTTACTCTACCGAGGTAAAACCTGCCTTTATTCGTGAATTGGTAAGAGATACTACTAGAATTAAAGGATTTGATTTTGGCGTCTTCCCTAAAAAACCCATCGAAAATTTAGAGCGATTCAGCGTTTCTGGATATTACCGATTCATAACGAACTACCGTATTTTACAAGATGCAACAGCCATGATTCAGCGAGGGGGTTATGTAGAACAAGCCCAAACACCTACACATATTTTTGTTGGAGACGATTCTCAAATTCCACAATTATCCATGAATTTGAGTGGAAGTTTAGCCGCTAACACTCGATTTTCAACGGATCTATATATTTGGTCGCCAATGACCGGTGCTGGACAAGCGGAAAATGTAAAAGGACTGAATTTGGGTGTTAGTTTAACGGGTACTCATGATTTCAAGCAAGGATCTTTAAACATCATTGCCGGAGGTATCAACTGGTACGCGCTATCGCCGTTTACTTTTTACACCAATCCAGGATTTCACAGATACAGCATATTTGAACGCAATCCTTGGGATCCTCAAACCAAACATGCATTGGATCGATATAATACATTCTACACTCAAGGCGCATTGAACCAAGATACCCGTTGGGGACGTCAAGCGTTTCAAGGATTTATTGTTGAGGCCAACGATTTACCCCACGGATTTCAAGTAGTAGGGATGTTTGGAAAAACCCAGCTAAACGGGGGAATGGCTCCTTTGCCCAACCAATCCTACGGTGGAAAGATCAAGAAATCTTGGAATAAAAACTTTATCAGTTTGAATTCATTTAACAATCAAACTTATACCGACAGTTTACTTTCTAGAGGAATGGGTTACAACATTCACACCGCTGAATATAATTTAAATTGGAAAGGGTTCCTTTTTTCGGGGGAAGTTGGAGCGGGTCGTTATTTCAGTCCTTCCTACTCCCGTGGATGGGGTGAAGCTCTAGATTTGAAATTGAATCTACCCAAAAAATGGTTGAAATCCGATTTCATGGTGCGCTATTACAGAATCAGTCCTAAAGTATTCAATAACTCATCGGTATTTTGGAATTCTTCCATTCGAGAAGGCAACAATACGTCGGTAGCCAGCAGTGATCAATTGGTTTTAGCTCCTTTTGCGAGTGCTATGGTACCGGTGGGACAAACCACCAATAACCGAGCGGGTCTAGAATTCAATTGGGAGTTTACTTTAGGAAAACTAAAAACCTCCATTGGTTACACACGTTCTCAGGAATTGGAACGAATATCCTCCCAAATTACCTATTCTCATCCAGTTAATAATTTAGCACTTTCTCGTTTTTGGCGTTGGGGATTCCCTGCTGGAGTTGGACCCTATGCCAATTTAACCAAAGTGTATCGTGGGGTTTTCGAAACCGTGAATCAGGTGGATGTCGATAGCAAAGGCATCCCCCAATATATCAAACATTTCAACACATTAGAACTTCACTCAAAATACAAAACTGCGGTTTTAGGACATACCTTGTATTTGTATTATTTAGGAACCTATGCATCGGTACAAACTCAACCATCTTGGGTAACGGTATTTACGGAAGACGCTTACTTAAGAACCTATTACCATCAGTTAGAAGGATATTTATCGTTGACCAAATCGGTGGTATGGGCCAATTATATTGGATGGGAACGGATAATTGCCAACTATGAAACTCAAGTAGATGCGCTTTCGCGCAGACCTAAAAACCAGGAAGGATGGGGAATTGCAACGGGTTTAGACATTGAAATGTCGAAAAATGCGGGTTTGTATTTACGTCAACGCTGGATGAATTACCGGGATCGCAGCTTTATCAAAGACCAATATAGAGGATGGGAATCCACGTTGGAAATCAAAATTTTCTTTTAATAAACAAGACAATGAAATCAGTTAAACATATAGCAAGCATCCTTTTGAGCATTGGTTTTTTGGCCAATACTTGGGGACAAGCAGGCAGTAAATTTCGAGTAACGGGCGGTGCACGGAGCATTGTGAGCAACAATCAAATCGAGGTATTCGACAGTGTTCCCGACAAAACTACGGCGAAAGCCAATAATGGCGGTTATGCTTTGGTAGATTTGGGATTCAATATTACGCCTAACAAAAACACCGAAATTCTGGGAATGTTTCGTATTAACAATCAATATGGAGGTTTTTACGGAGCGGGTGTTACTTTCGATATTCGTCAGTTGTGGATTAAAGGAATTATTGCGGATGTAGTTCGATATCAATTGGGGGATATAAATATTAAACAGACGCCGTTTACCCTGTATAATCACAATGAAGATCAAATGATCTCCATGCCCAAAGTATTTGATTTACAACGTCAAATTGTAAATTACGAGTCCTTTTATAAAGACAATACTTGGCGTCAACAAGGACTTTCATTGGATTGGGGATTGGAATTCAATTCGCCTATTAAGGAGGTGAATTTCAATGGTTATTTATTAAGACTAAACTCAACGAATTTTGCTCAAACCTCCGAACGATTAATGGGCGGTGGAACGGTTGAAAGCAAACTCGGAGACCATTTAATTGTGGCGTACAACGTAGCTTCGATTTTTGATGTATCTGGAACAGCCGTTAGCAATCAGTTGTATTACAATACGGTTCAAACCGGTTCATTTAAATACGCTCTCAATAAATTCAAATTACCCATCAAATTTGAAGGCGAATTCGGTTCGTCTGCTTTTGGAATTGAAAATGACACTTTAGCACCAGAATTAAATGATTATTTTATTCACTCGGCAATTACAACTCAATCCAAAAACAAAGAATCCAAGTATTCTTGGAAATTTAAGTTGGGTTATTTGAACGTTGGGCCTGATTTTAGAAGTCCAGGTGCTCAATCTAAACGTGTTGATTATAGCACTCAATCGGGCTTGTTTAATCGATATAAACAATCTCAAATGGATCGTCCACTTGGATGGGGAGATGCACAATGGCAGATTCCGTTGTACCGAATCGGTATTACCACAAAATTAATGGATTTCAATTACATGGTAAATCCGGTATTGCCTTACGGAATTGCAACATTCAATCGTCAGGGGATTTATGCTGAGGGTTTGGTAAATTTAGGAAGTGCACATAATGTGCTGAATTTTAGTCACTACGAACTTTCTGAAATCCGTGGACAAGGCACTGAGGAATTGCGTAGATTCAGAATGTCTAAATTAGAGTTGTCCAATCAACTGGGTAAATACTTCCATTGGAACCGCAAGTTGGATTTAACCCATTCGGTTAGCTATCAATCGTCTGTTAGAAATTCTGATTTTGAATTTGAACGCGTTGATTATCAACTTATACAAGGCTCTACTGGTTTGGAATGGGAATTTAGTTCCAATTTGGAGTGGTTAATCGGTTATACATTGAGCTATGGCAAAGGAAATGAAACACGAGCTGAACGAAATATTTATGCAGAAATTATTGATTTCAAACCCGTTAATATAGATCAAAGGCACAGTGTTTTCTCAACAGGGTTGAGATGCAACTTTGGCGAAAATGCCTATTTAGCACTCATTTATCAATCTCAACAATACCAAGATTTCTTGAAAACTTATGACAAATACGCTATGAATCAATGGCTAATAATTTATAATTTAACGTTCTAACATCCCTAAAAATCAAACACATGAAAAATCGAATTCAATTATTGACTATTTCTTTGATCATTCCTTTCATTTTCGGGGGATGTGAGCGCGAAGAGAGACCCATGGATGGGCCTAGTTTGCAGGATTTAAACGGTCAATTTAATATGCTTCAACCCTTCCGTTGCAATAAAACAGCTGTAGATTTCTCTAAAGGAGAAACCGCAGAATTTACCGCTTCTTTTTCTAAACTGTGTAATTGGAGTATCCGAATTAAAGGTAAGTTTTCAGGTGCTCAAAAATTCATAACTGGAAAAAGTCGTGTAATTGAAGCTGGAACCGCAGTTTGGAATGGCACAACCACCCTATTTCCATTGTTTAGAACAGAACCTTGTTTGGCTACGTTGAAAATTGAAGGTATAGCGGACAGTTTTGATTTAGCCATCGGAGTAAATGGCTTGCGCAAACCGGAAGGATTTAAAATTGCCGATTTTGAAACGGGTATCTCCACCAAATGGTCAACATTCATTCAATCGGGTGCCAACATGGATTTCAGAATAAAAAATGATGCGTTTGTGGTGGAGGGTGGCTCCTATTTGAATATGGCTGGTACCGTTAACTGGGATTGGCTAATCGGAATGATTGACTTCCCCGCGTCGGCTTACGGAATTACGCATTTTCCGCTAACCAATGTAGGCGAAGATGCCTACTTTAACTGTTTGGTTTACGGTGTACCCAATGTAAATGAGAGTCGCATTTTGTTCCAATTTCGCGAAGATGATAATAACAATTCCAAATTTGATGCCTCCGCAGATGATCAATATGATTATGAAATGCGTGTTAACTGGGAAGGATGGAAATTGGTGAGTATCAAATACTCTGATTTAACTCATTTGGTCAATGGAGCTCCCGCCGCTAACAAGGGCAATAATCGACACAATCCCAACAACTTAGTAATGGTTTCTATGTTGCACTTGGCCAATCCTTCTATGGGTGGCGCCGCAACAAAAGTGGATTGCTTAATGTTCACAGATAAAAAACCATTGGAGTTATGATTT
>CAZQFZ010000061.1:0-7897 GCA_964592635.1 uncultured Rhizobium sp. | reverse complement strand
TCCCCAAAAAATATAGAACGAATGGACACGGTGTTGGTGCAATCTAAAAATTGGAAATTCAAGAGAAAAGGATTGTACGATGAGGCTTCGAAACCGGAACCTGAAAATATCAATGGGTTTTATGCCTTACAAATTCTGGATGAAGACTTGGGTAAAGATATTTGGATCAGTTTGGAGCCAAAATGCGTTAAATTAGAGAAAATATCCGACGAATCTGCGCATCGAGGCAAACACAGTTTCCGACTAACTTGGGATAAAATTTCTGGGGGATGTACTTGGTTGGGTATGGGTATGGGTTGGGATAATTGGCAACCCAAAGATCTATCGTCCGTTTTGGATACGGCATATTTAGAGCTTCATTTTAAATCGCTTTCTGATACTATGACGAATTTGCCTTTGGCATTGGCCATGGAAGATTATTCGGGGGCTCAATGTTGGTTGGGATTCGATTCAAAATGGCTAAACGAGCCCATTGTAACTCAACAATGGAATACGGTTAGAATTCCGTTGAAGTCGTTTCCTTTCGATGATTTCGAAACCGATCCCACTTCGATCAAGCAGTTCATTATTCAGTTGGAAGCTGATGGTGATATATTAATTGATAATTTCCGGATTAGCTTGTAGTAATTTAAATATCAATAAAAATGTCTAAAAACCGCATTGATAATTTTCGTTTAATATTCGTTTGTTTCTCCTTTTTTGGAGGTAGTTTTGGAGAAAGTTTTTTCCAATTTAAAGAAAATCCGTTCTCATTACAGGGAAGTAAGTACCACTTTATAGGCAGTTTTTTTCATTTCGGAGGAAGTCTGCACGCTCAACCTCTCGGCACTCAACAAGCGCTACCGAATTCAGCTCCTACTTTCCGAAAAGTAAAATCCGATCGCTGGGGCGTTTTAAATAAGTCAACAACGGAAGACAGTCTTTTTGATCGTGCTTTGGATCAAATTGTTGCGGGAATGTCCATCGAAGAAAAAGTAGGCCAAATGACCCAAATCGACCTAGGTGTCATTGCCAAAGGAGAACCCTGTGCATTAAAACAGCCGGTGGAATTGGATCCTGAAAAACTGCGAGTAGCCATTGAAAAGTATCATGTTGGTTCTATCTTAAACGTAGGTTGTGGTTCAGGAGAATTGAACATGGAGGAATGGAAACGTATTGTTACTGGAATCAAACAAGCTGAAAACCAAAAAAGTAAGTCGGAGAATAAAAAAACACATATCCCTATTATTTATGGTATTGATGCCATTCACGGAGCCAATTACACAACGGGAGCGACACTATTTCCGCAACAAATAGCGCAAGCAGCTACATGGAATCCAGAAATGGTTCAAAAAGCGGCTGCTGCAACTGCAAGAGAGGTTCGTGCTTCTGGATTGGATTGGAATTTTTCACCAGTGGTTGATTTGGCTCGTCAACCTTTGTGGTCGCGTTATTTTGAAACGTTTGGTGAAGATGTATTTCTGAATCAGGTTTTGGTAGGTGCTATGATTTCCGGTTACCAAGGTGCCCATGGAATAAACTTCATGAATTCATCTAAGCAAATTGGTTCTGATGCTGTAGCCGCATGTTTGAAACATTTCTTGGGATATGGCATGCCTTTAAGTGGTAAAGACCGCACCCCCGCTTGGATACCCGAACGTGAATTAAGAGAATATTACTTACCCGGTTTTCAGAAAGCCATTGAATCAGGTGCCATGACACTGATGATTAATTCCGGTGAAATCAATGGTACTCCCGTACATATTAATTATGATATTTTAACTAATCTGCTTCGTAAAGAATTGAATTTTCAAGGTATTGCGGTTACCGATTGGGAAGATATTTATAAACTACATCATACACATAAAGTAGCTGCTACATTAGAAGAAGCCGTTAAGTTAGCTATCAACGCTGGCGTTGATATGAGCATGACGCCCAATGATTATCAATTCACGGAAATATTGACCAAACTAGTTAAAAACCAAGAAGTTCCGATGTGGAGAATTGATGAGGCGGTAAAACGAATATTGCGTGTAAAACACAAAACAGGCATTTATTTGGATGCTGAATCCGAGCAGGTTTTCAATTTGTATGACTATTTGAAAATAAAAAATATTGGTTCCATTGAAAATCCGCCCGTTTCATCTGAGGTAATTGGATCGGCAGATCATCAAAAATTAGCTCTTTCTATCGCGGAGGAATCCATCACATTATTAAAAAATGAAAACCATGTGCTCCCTCTGAAATCGGAGCAAAAAATCATACTTTTTGGAAATGCAGCTCATTCCATGAACCTACTCAATGGCGCATGGACGCATACCTGGCAAGGTGATGATTCACGTTATCAAATTTCTAAAAATCCAGCAACCCCTACTCTGTATCAGGCATTGAAAAAACATGCTCAGTTGGTTTGTTTATTCGATTCAGTAAGTGGAAAATCGGATTCAGTTGCCTTGAATTCCCAAGCATTTGGAAGTAAAAAATATTGGAAATCATTAGATAAAATAGTAGGTACGGATGCCGTAGCGGTATTAAGTTTGGGAGAAAAACCCGGAACAGAAATCCCCGGAAACATTGATGATTTAATCATTGATATTCCTGAATCCGATAAACAATTGTTGGCCTATTTTAAACGCAAAAACATTCCCGTTATTTTAGTTTTAAATACGGGAAGACCTCGAATTGTGACATCGTTGGTTGAGCAATCCGATGCCGTAATTCAAGCCTATTTATCCGGTGATTTCGGAGGAAAAGCTATTGCAAACACCTTGTTGGGCATGAATAATCCTAGCGGAAAATTACCGTACACCTATCCGCGATTTGCTGGCGACATCGTGCATTACGACCATAAGCACACTGAAAAAAACGACACCAAATTTGGGAAAACGGCATACAATCCGTTATTTGATTTTGGACATGGGTTGAGTTATACAGAATTCAAATATGAGAATTTATCAGTAATTCCCCAGAAGTTACCGCGCACTATTGATGATAAAACCATCTTAGAAAAGAAATCCTCCGAGTCACAACAATCCAGCACTGTCAATCAATCAAGTAATTCGTCAGAATTTCCTGTAAAATCTAAAAATAACAGCCCATCCGGCACTCTCAATCAATCTACTACCTCTGTCAACAATACCAATTCGGTAGATGAAAAATCCATTCCACTTGATGATTTAGATCTAAATTCTCTCACTTATAATTGGGAAACATACGGCTACACGGTGGATATTGATGTAACCAATACGGGTAAAGTTGCAGGTAGCGAAGTAGTTCAAATTTATGCCAGCGATTTATTTGCAAGTATTACACCTTCCGATAAGCGATTGATTGCCTTTCAAAAGACACCCGTTTTACAACCCGGCGAAACTCTTCATTTGAGATTATTTTTCGGAATTGAACAGTTGAGTTTTATCAATAAAGACTTGAAGCGAGTGGTAGAAAAGGGAGATTTTGAAATTCGAGTAAATCAACTGAAGCAAACTATTTTTTTTCCAGAAAACATTGAATTTAATTAATATATCCTTTTAGCTTCTGCAAATACTAAAGCAATTCTAAATATCAAAATACACTCCAACAAACACATGAATCCAACAATAAAATCATCATCCGCAAAAAACTGGATGCAACGAATTGGAATAGCGGCAAGTTTAACATTGGGATTTTCCCTATTTTCTACGGCCTGTGAGCAATCCGATCCCCCGAACAAGCCCACCGTAATCCGTGATTCTGGTGATATTATATTTTCTGGTTACGGATGGAAAATTAAAGAGAGTAGCTGGCCAGTGGGCCCGGGACCGAATGTGTTCAATAAAGACAGTTTGGTTTGGGTGGATTCAAAGGGCTATTTGCATCTAAGAATCGATTACATTAACGGAAGGTGGCAAACTTCGGAAGTGGTTTGTACAGAAAATACGGGTTATGGAACCTATATTTTCACGGTAGGAAGTGATGTTGCAACCTTGAACGAGCGAGTAGTTGTAGGTTTATTTACTTGGGATAATAATTCATTTTTCCCAGCTGCTAATAGCGAGGTGGATATTGAATTTTCCAAGTGGTTTAATGCCAATGATTCATTAACGTTGACGTATTCGGTTCAGCCCATAATTTTCGATAATCCTATACCCTATTCTGAGCGTTCGCACAAGCCCAAAATGGCGGTTTCAGCATTAAAAGGAGTAACCACTCATGCATTTACATGGAGACCTGAACTAATTACATGGAAATCGTTTTTGGGGGATGCTTATCCGGGGAATCAACAAATAGCTTCTTGGCAATTTGACAACACCAATCAACCCCGGGTTAAAACAGAGGGTGGAATTTCATCGGATCCAATTGTGATTCCAGAACCGGGAGTAACCACCAATCCCAGAATTAATTTATGGTTACTTGGTGGACAAGGTCCCAGCGATGGCAAGCCGGTAGAATTGATTATTCGTTCTTTTAAATATATACCACAGTAATACATAATGCAATAAAAAATAAGGGCCACCTAGTAGATGGCCCTTATTTTTTGAACTATTATGAATTAACTTAACCGAAGTTAGAAAGTTATTTATTTACAGAGAACTGCTTGTTCAAAGTTCCATTTGCAGTTTGTACAGACAATATATACAAACCGTTTTGTAAACCGGATAGATTTAATTGATTGTTAACAGCAATTGTAGTAAAACGCTCTGATACCAATAATTTACCACTCAAATCGAATACTTGAGCTGCGGTGATATTCGAATTGCTGTTGAAATACAATACCCCTTCAGTTGGGTTTGGATACACGTTCAATGATGTAGCAACCAAAGCTGTTGCATCGTTTGTTTGACATGCAGTACATTTAGCCCAACAAACTACAGGATAAGTGGTATCACCCGTTACAACGTTGTAACGGTTTGTAAATCCACCGGTTGTTTTTGTGCATGGCTCTCCACCTGAGAATTTTTCGTCGTTAGCCCATCCATCAGCAGTGAATTTATATTCGATAGTATCTCCAGCAAACAATGGCACAGTAACTGTGTAAATGCTGTCTTTGTTATCATCGGTCATTGTAATACAAGATCCACACCAGCCGTTGAATGTACCATTCAAATTAACATTTGAATAAGATCCCCCGAAACCACGAATATCCACTTGGAAAGTAACATTGGCTTTTTCTTTGGTGTTTGCGCATGAAACACAAGATTCCCAACAAACTACATCCAATACTGTTGCACCTGTAATTTTCAAGAAACGATTGGTAAAACCGGATGTCGTTTTGGTACAAGAAGCACCTTGTTGTAAACTCTCTTGAGCGTTCCAACCATCTAAAGTATATTTAAATTCAATAGAATCTTGAGGTAAAGGTAACTTCACTTCCCAAATACCGTCTTTATCATCATCCAACATTGGATTGCAAGATCCACACCAACCATTGAAAGAACCGTTTACATAAACACCTGTGAATGATGATCCCTTGTATTTGTTCATATCCACTTTAAAGGTTACATCGTTAGTACATTCAGAACAACTTGCCCAACATACATTACTAAATACTTTGTTGCCTGTTAATTTAGCAAAGCGATTGGTAAAACCAGATGTAGTTTTAGTGCAAGATGACCCGTCGGTTAATTTTTCATCATCTTTCCACTCATCTACTTGAAATTTATATTCAATAGAATCGTCGGTCAACACCAATGTGTCTGAATAAATCATGTCACCGTCAGCATCTGTCATTTCATTTGCATTTCCACTCCAACTGTTGAATGTACCTGAAACATATACTTTAGAAAATGTTTTGCCATATTGTTTCATATTTACGTTGAATATCACTGTTTTTTCAGTTACTTGAGCACATGCATCGCAGCTTGCCCAACACACTTTATCCAAAGTGACATCACCGCTTAATTTTACAAAACGATTGGTGAAACCAGAGGTTGTTTTGGTGCAAGAGGTTCCTGCACTTAGTGTTTCATCTATTGTCCAACCATCAAGCGTAAATTTGTATTCAATGGAATCGGCAGTGATTTCAAACGTACCTTCCCAAACCCCGTCTTTGTCGGAATCCGTTAACGGATTACAAGTTCCACACCAACCGTTGTAATTGCCATTTACATACACTGTTGAATACGACGCTCCTGCGTAATTGTTCATGTCTACCTTGAAGGTGACATTTTGCTTGGATTGTGCGAACGCCGCAACAGACGCCAATCCAAAAACCAATAATGTGTAAAGTTTCTTCATTTTTTAAAGCTTTTTTCAAACTTAAATAGATAAAATCAATTATTGTAAAACAAACAATAAGAATTTAATCAATAAGATTATACAAAATATTCGCATTTCGTGTTTCGCTGAAGATTATTACAATAACCCCTCCTCAACTATTAAATATTATTTAACATTCGGATTTTATATTACACAATAACCAAATTGTCACAACAATGTAATTATTATAGAAAATTCTAGATTCTACATAGGTATATCTTCGTAAAATCCATTGAAAATACAATTTAATATTCCTCCTGTTTTGTATTCTCTCGTGTTTTGGAGATTGCTTTTACGGTTTCAAATAGTGATTCTGTAGAGATTCAAACAGGAATAGTCTTTTGCAATTTTCGCAAAAAGTGCTCCCATTATTTTTTCAACAATAGCAGCAATCTTGAAATATTTTGATTAATTTGCTATCATATTTTTGTTAAAATATTTACCAAAATGCTACTTCATTGTTATTCTTACTTCAGCCTTCGATACGGATTAATGAGCCCCGAAGACATTATTCGCTGGGCCCAAAGCCAAGCAGATATAATGGGTGAACCATTGTGTGTATTGCTTGCCGATATTAATAATGTGAGCGGAGCGAGCAATTTTCAACGCGAAGCAAAAAAACATCCCGGTGTTATTGCTCTCACCGGGGTTGAAATTCGAAATGGCGACGAATCCCTGTATGTTTTAATTTCAAAAAACCAACATGGATTTGCTCAAATTAACCAATTTCTCACTGAATACATTCATAAAAATCAACACTTCCCCCTTTGGGCACCAACAATGCCCGACGTGCAAGTCATTTACACCTTCAAAAAAGCATCTTCTTTTCGACTAAAAGACATCACCCCTCTCAATGCTCTGCTCGGCGTTACCCATCGCGATATACGGCAACTTCCCCTTTCCCAATGGCGATTTCATCCACAACGGTTGATTGCTTATCACAGAGCAACGCTAAGAACCCCCGACGACTTTCTCACCCACACCCTACTTCGCTGCATTGATCATAATTGCTTGCTCACCAAACTCAATCCATTAGCCACCTGCGATCAGCACGAAATCCTCTTATTCATGCACGAATTAAAGAAAAAATTCGCACTCTATGCTTCACTGTGGAATCAATCCGCGCAGCTGCACCCATTCCAATGGATGTTCGAATTTGATG
Organism: uncultured Rhizobium sp.; assembly: GCA_964592635.1. Classification (GTDB taxonomy): domain Bacteria; phylum Bacteroidota; class Bacteroidia; order NS11-12g; family UBA955; genus VMCP01. The sequence continues at coordinate 522 of CAZQFZ010000061.1, read as the reverse complement.
TCCCCCAAAACAAAAAAACCTACACCGGAGATCCCGACGAAGACTATAGAATGATGCGGGATTTGGCTTTTGAGGGACTGAAATATCGATATCCGAAATATACTTTTAAAACCACCGAACGGTTGGAAAAAGAAATGAAATTGATCTACGAGCTCGGATTTACTGCATACTTTCTCATCAACTGGGATATCTGTCGATTCGCACGCGATCGCGGTTTTTTTTATGTAGGACGGGGAAGTGGAGCCAATAGCATGGTGGCGTATTGCTTGCGCATTACCGATGTGGATCCCATTGATTTGGACCTGTATTTCGAACGATTCATCAATCCCTTCCGTAGTAGTCCACCCGATTTTGATATTGATTTTTCTTGGCAAGATCGCGACACTGTAACGGATTATATTTTAACCAAATATGGAAATGGGCATTCGGCCCTACTGGCCACTTACAATACGTTTCAAACCAATGCAGTAGTTCGAGAATTGGGCAAAGTATATGGCTTACCCAAATCGGAAATTGATGCCC
>CAZQFZ010000060.1:3911-15491 GCA_964592635.1 uncultured Rhizobium sp. | reverse complement strand
TTACAACTTTCGGTTTGTCCATGCGTCTATTCGGTGGTAAAATTACTTCAACAAAGGATTACACGTACCTCAGTTTATTCACAATTTAACAACGTTGCATTTATTGTCTGTAAAATTAAACAAACTGAGCTAATTGGGACAATTTACCCGTTCATACTTACCAAAAACTCCAAATTATCCTGTGTATTGTTCATGTACTTAAGGAAAGTATTCATCGCTTCCTCCGGATTCATGTCGGCCAAATGATTTCTTAACACCCACATTCTTTGTAAAGTGGTTTTATCAATAAGTAAATCTTCTCTCCTGGTGCTGGATGATAAAATATCTATTGATGGGAAGATTCGTTTATTTGCCAATCTACGATCCAACTGCAATTCCATGTTACCTGTTCCTTTGAATTCTTCAAAAATAACTTCATCCATTTTGGAACCTGTATCGGTCAATGCAGTTGCAATGATGGTTAATGAACCGCCATTTTCAATGTTTCTAGCTGCACCGAAGAATCGTTTGGGTTTATGAAGTGCATTAGCATCTACCCCACCCGATAATATTTTTCCGGATGCGGGTTGAACCGTATTGAATGCACGAGCCAAACGGGTTATAGAATCCAGCAATATCACCACATCGTGTCCGCATTCTACCAATCGTTTTGCTTTTTCAAGTACAATGTTGGTCAATTTCACGTGTTTTTCAGCCGGTTCATCAAAGGTGCTAGCCACCACTTCTGCTCGAACGTTTCTGGCCATATCCGTAACTTCTTCCGGACGCTCGTCGATCAACAAAATGATCATATATACTTCCGGATGATTTTTAGCAATGGCATTAGCAATACCTTGCAACAACCAAGTTTTCCCTGTTTTGGGTTGCGCCACAATCAAACCACGTTGTCCCTTACCAATGGGCGAAATCAAGTCAATAATTCGATTAGAATAATGCTTTGGATTATCGCACAAATTCAATTTTTCATTCGGAAACAATGGGGTTAAATGTTCAAATGCCACTCTATCGCGCACTTCTTCCGGTGTTTTGCCGTTAACCGATTCGATTTTAACCAAACAGAAGTACTTTTCATTGTCTTTCGGCGGACGAATTGTTCCTTTGATGGTATCACCCGTTTTTAAGCCGTTTTGTTTGATCATATAGCCTGGAACATACACGTCGTCGGGCGAAGCCATGTAATGATAATCGGGCGATCGCAAAAATCCATAACCATCGGGAACTGTTTCGAGAACACCTTGGGTGGTTACCACGCCTTCCATTTCCATCAAAACCGCCAAAAGTTCGCGTTTGCGTTTTTCTTCTTCGGTTTCCGCAGGTTTTTCGGGTTTATTGTGTTTTGGATCTCTTTTAGGGTCTCGAGGATGCCTATTCTCTCCCTGTTTATTGTCGGAATCACCGCTTGCATCTGCCGCATTATCAACAACAGTTTGCATTTCAGATGACCCTGAATTTGTATCGGTAGTTGTGGCTTCCGCATTTGGATTTCGGTCGTTGGAATGAAAATCCTTTTTGCCTTTTTTACGGTTATTTCTAAGATCGTTTCGTTGCTCTCCTCTTTGACCGTTGAGTCCCGCAGCAGAATTTTCCATGCTTACTGCCTTTTCGTTGGACACGATTGCAGAGTTATTGTTTGCGTTTTCTGAGTTTTCGGGAGATGGATTTTCTGCCTTTGCTTCAGCTGCTGTATCTCGAACTGGTGTGCTGGTTCGTTGCTGAATTCGTGTTGCTAGATCGTCGAACTTAGAATCATTGGAATCTTTAACAGAAGAAATGGGGCTTTTTTCCTTAACAGGAACCGACATTCTTTTTCTTTTCTGTTTAGCATCTGTGATTTCATTGGAATCAACAAGGGGTTCTGCAACGATTTGGACATTGCCTTCGGCAACTACTTGTGAATTATTTTCGACCATAGAGGTGGATTGTGGTCCTGAAACTGATGTTGAATCAGCATTTTCAGAATTGGCCACCGCATTCATTGCGGCGATAAGTTCATTTTTTTTCAATTTTTCTGCTCCAGAAATGTCTAAAGCAGCTGCCAGAGTGCGAAGTTCAGCTACACTCATTTTAGCAAAATCAGGCGATTTTGTCATATATCACAAATTCAATAATAAGTAAAGGGTTTTTCAATTAAGAACAATAAACGTTTTGGAAATTCAATGGAATTCGAACGAAATCCATATTAAAAACAGTGCAATTATACACCTAAATTCAAGAATACCAAAATAAATCAATCGTATTGTTCAAAAAAATATTGTCTTCTGTTGAATCCTAACTCTTTCAAACGATCGCGTGTTTCGTTGCACATTGTTTTCCAACCACATACATAAATTCTAGCATCTTCCAAACCTTTCAACTCCCGCTCATAATGGGGATGGACATACCCGGTTTTGCACTGTGCAGCTTCTTCTCTGCTAAGAACTGGAATAAATCGAAATAGTGGTTGATGTTCTTGCAGCGTACTCCAATGATCCCAATATAAAACGTCTTCTCTCCAACGATTGCCAAAGACCAACACTGTTTCACATCCTTGTAACAAGCTGTCGTGAATCATGCTTCTAAAGGGAGCAATGCCCGTTCCAGTGCAAACAAATACATGTTTGATCGGTGCTTCCATCCCCCGAAAAACAAAACTTCCTTGAGGTTCCGATACCAACAACTCAGCACCTACCTCCAATGAAAACAACCAGGGGGTAAATTTGCCCGATTCATTCAAAACGATGCAGAGTTCAATTTCTGCTGTAGAATTGGATACAGATGCTATGGAATAGGATCTACTCTGATCCTCCCCACCCAAAGAATTGTTGAAAAGCATCACAAATTGCCCACTCAAAAACGTAACAACTTGTTCATCCTTACGCTTTAGAAAGAATCGTTTAACTCTGGGCGACTCTGAAATAATCTGGGTTACGATATGCGGAAATGCGTTTTGCATGATTCAACTTGGATAAGGGTTACTCCAACAAAATTAACAAAATGTCCTATTTTCGCAGACATGAGTTTCCAATTTTATTTATTAACGGCTATCGGTGGCGCGGCGGGAAGCATTGCACGTGGGTTGTTGGGGAAATTCATTCCCTTTCAAACTGATCAATTTGCCTATGCTACCTTTTCGGTGAATATGTTGGGATGTTTTTTAATTGGTTTTCTTTGGATAAAAATGGACTCCGACGCGATGAGGGCATTGTTAATAACCGGATTTTTAGGTGGTTTAACTACTTTTTCGGGCTTGGGATTGGAATTGATGCGCTATTTTAACGAAAAACAAATAGAATTGGGCGTTTTCTACGGATTGTTATCACTTATAATGGGTATATTCCTCGTATGGTTAGGTCAAAAATCCACTCAACTTTAATGAAAAATTTATTTTACGTTGTTCTGTTATTAGGGGCATTGGCCGCCAGCAATTTGCAAGCAAACCGAATACTCATCCCCATGGATGAAACCCAGAAAAATCATTTAAAGTCATACGGAATTGCATTTTGGTTGTTGGATAAACAAAAGGCCGAAGTGTTGTGGTTATTGAATTATCAAGGCGGTAGTTTCATGACCAAATACAATTCTACTTTGGAAACTGAATGTAAAACCAGAGGGGTGAGTTATTCTGTAATCAGCGAAATCGAAGCTGAGAGAATTGAGTCGGAAATTTCCAATCCTTCGGTAAACATGAACATGGTAAAATTGTTAAATGCACCCAAAATTGCTGTGTATTCTCCAAAAACGAAACAACCGTGGGACGATGCCGTTACCATGGTGCTCACCTACGCCGAAATTCCTTACTCTGTAGTTTTTGACGATGAAGTATTAGAAGGAAAGTTATCCGAATACGATTGGCTTCACTTGCATCACGAAGATTTCACCGGTCAATTTGGAAAATTTTGGGCCTCTTATGCAAATGCTCCATGGTATGTTTCCGAAGTAAAAGAGGCCGAAAGTATGGCTATCAAACATGGTTTTCAAAGCGTTCGCGAATTGAAAACCGCAGTAACATTAAAAATCCGCGACTTTTGTCTCGGCGGTGGTTTCTTATTTGCTATGTGCTCTGCAACCGATACCTACGATATTACTTTGAGTGCACAAGGAACCGATATCTGCGAATCCGTTTTTGATGGAGATCCAGCCGATCCTATGGCACAACAAAAATTGGACTACAATCAGTGTTTTGCATTCAAAGATTTTAAATTGGAAACTTCCCCTTATGTTTATGAATTTTCCAATATCGACGTGGATCCCGTAAAGCGACCCGTGAATGAGCAAACGGATCTGTTTACCCTATTCGATTATTCCGCAAAATGGGATCTAATTCCCAGCATACTTTGTCAAAATCATACCCGTACTATTCGTGGATTTATGGGGCAAACCACTGCTTATAACAAAGACTTAATAAAAAGCGATGTTTTAATAATGGGTGAAAATGCCATGCTCGGTGAAGCTCGTTACATACATGGCGAAATGGGAAAAGGTACCTGGACATTTTTTGGCGGACACGATCCGGAAGATTACCAACACCACGTGGGTGAACCTCCTACAGATTTGAACTTGCATCCGAATAGTCCTGGTTATCGTTTGATACTCAACAACATTTTATTCCCATCTGCTCAGAAATCCAAACAGAAAACCTAATGAATGGCGCCAATTTCTTAAAGAGAATACTCACTTTGAGTTTTACATTCATCTTTCTATTGAGCACTTGTTTATTATTGTATTCTGCTTGGGTTTCGGACTTTGATTCCGACGAACTTTCATCGATCTTGCGAGCCAGTAACGCTGAGAATTTTACTCAACATATAAATATGGGCGTTTTACCCGACGGGCATCCGTCGGGGATTCAAACCATCATTTGGATAGGCACTCATTTTGGGGGATGTACTCCTTTTATATTTAGACTTATGTGGATAATAATGACCATTTTGGGAAATATCTACTTCAAAAAATGGTTGTATAAGATTGCAAAATCCAATGGTAGTGAAGAACATACTGCAAATTGGATCTCGATGTTGGGTTATGCCTTTATTTCATTGATGTGGTGGCCATTGAGTTTGGGTTCCTGGCTTAGGCCTTATGCACCAGGATATGCCATATTAATGTTCTTTTTGTATCAATTCGAACAGATTAAGCAGAAGCCTGATTCTTGGATGAATACTGCCTTGTTTTTGGGGTTATTGGGTTATATCCACTACTTCGCTTTACTTACGGCATTGACTTATTTTCTTGCCTCTTGGGGATGGGATTTCAGATTTAAATCCACTAAAGTGTTTATCAAAATTGGGGCAGTTGCAATCATTATAAATTTACCACAGCTGTTTGTTATACAACATCAGTTCCAGTTAGAGGGATTAAATTGGCTGGGAAAACCAAAACTCGATTTCATTTTTGAGCATTTACACTACATTTCGGGAAATAACCACATAATTCAATGGTTATTTGTGGTGGTGATTGTACTCCGTATAGGTTTTCACCCGCCCAAAAAAGACAGTGTTTTCAATAAGAATATCATGGTGTGGATATTCATTTTCATCGTGCTGTTTGTCTATTCCCTATTTCGAAAACCCGTTTTGCAGAATAATGCCATGTATTTTGCATTCCCCTTTTTGATTTCATTTTTTGTTGAAATGCTGGTTGATTTACTTCATACTCTAAACCATAAATCATTGAATTTCACAGTTAAAAATCCGTTGAATTCAAAAGGAGAAATTGTAAATTCGTTTGTATTGGTCGGCAGTATTATTCTATTACTCAACAACACATTCATTGAAAAAATGTATTTTTTCCCAGTACGAATTCACGACCGATACGCTGAACCATTTCGAATTTTAGATGATTTTAAACTATACCAACGAAAGAACATTTCCGTGCTCATCGATGGACCCAACGATGTATTAAGTTACAATAAAAAACATTTTTTGACTGATAGTTTAGAATATTCCAACCTGATTTTTATTCAATCGATTTCAGATTCCACCAAAAACATCCCCAATCAAAAGTGGTTGGATTGGACGAACGGTGAATGGGGTTGCGACACTCTAATTTTGGCATTGAATTCAGGATCCAATTTGAATATTCTAAATATACTCCAACATAGATCCCGCAGAATTTCATTACCTTGGAGACGAAACTACTGGGTGCATAGAACGGTGGGTGGAGAAATGCAGTGTTTTGTTCGAAAAAGTGTAAAAAACCAACGGGCAGCTACAGAAAATCCACACAACCCACATCTATTTGAATATCAAACAGATAACAATTCAAGAAAACCAAATAATCTACGAAACATTCAATCGTCAGATTATAAAATAGTAACTCAGGCTGATATTTTCTCAAAGAATCCATTTTTCATAAACTTAAACACGCTTAAAATACAACCCTATGATTTAATTGCCATTCGGCTCATTTCAAGTCACATAAATTTGGATTCAATTAAATTAATTTCGGCATTATTTAAGCAGGGTTTCAATAAATCTCAAATGCAGTACGATTATCGTTGGGAACAAGGATCGAGCGACACTTGCATTTATTTAACACTTAAACTCGCAGACATACCACAATGGAATCCTGAATCCACCCTGCGTTTGAGTTTAGAATATCCAAGTACATTTTCATTCAAAGAAAAATCAGATATTCAAACAAAAAACGATATTAGAACTTCAAATTCGAAAAAGTCAGAGTTGGAAGTAATTTCGATTGATTCTACTCTATCGAAAAAATGCCTGTATGAAATAGAAATTATACCGGGGAATCCGTTCACTTACGGGATTTAAACGTTTTGGGTTTCACCACAGTAAATACTCGAGACAAATTGAAACCAAATCGAATTCCGCGGTCTTTCCAACTTTCATTGGTATTGCTGATGAATTGAGCTTCATTTAGTCCCATACTGTTGGTTATATGAAACTGAAAAACATGTCCACCGGTTTCAACATCCATTCCAACAGAGAAACTATTTACCATGCTGCCTTTGTTTGTCAATACAGGAATATACTCTAAATTGATCGAACTTCGTGCAGAAACTTTATGACGCAACCCCAATCCCAAAGCCCACTGTTGGGTATTGTTCATATCTGAAGTGGCATTGAAAAGGTAAGTTGGGGAAACAATAATACTCAAATCTTCATCTATTTTTCTACCTAGGATCAGTTGCCCAAAATACGAACTTCGTTGTTGATCTGTTGCATTTGAATATTGGCTTCCCAGCAAATATTGTGTTCCTGCAACCAATTCCAACGTAATTGGAACGCTGTTGGTCGTATTTTGATGCAATAGGCGGTATTTTAGCAGGGCATCGATGTTTTTACTTCCGTTAACATTTGACCTTCCCGCCGCAATCATCAAATTATTTACGATTCCATATTCAAATCCAAAACGAGCAGTTGCCAAATCAAGACCAAAAGCTTTATATGGTCCTGAATTTAAGGGTCCGAATCGGTGCATCATTTTAAAATCAAGAACACCGGGATCGGTAATTTCCAGACTTTGCAAATTGACCACTTTGGTTGTTTTAAATGCAAAATCCACCTTTTGAGCTGTTTTTTGCTGTGTAGATTCATTGTCGCTCAACAAATCGTCATCTTGCGCGGATACAGTATTGCTGATAAACAACAAAGCACAAAGAATCAAAATCGAGTTGAATTTAAAGCGATTAATATTTGAATTCAGCTGATCCATTTGCGATTTATCCTGTAGAACATTAGGATTTGATTGTACATTTTTGATTACCATCTTCTCACTAAATTAAATCCCAAACAAAAATTAGAAATAGAACTGCTCGTAGCATCTGAAATCAAAAAATAAGGTTCATTCAACGACCGAGAATTGGTTAAACTAATTTGAAACGCATGTCGTGGCGTAAAATATTCAAATCCAAAACCAACAGTTGGATCCGTTTTGGTTGGATTCGGAATTATACCTTGGGGAATATAACTACCTTCTGCTGTAAACGCTATTTTCTTCCCAAATGATCTGCGTATATAAGCATGAATCAATGGAATATCGTTTGAATAATCTATTCGATCCACCAAATTAAAATGGACCACACTTGGAGCCACACCGATAACGAGTTTCTCACCCAACTGCATCGATGCAATCAGTTGATGGGTGTAAGCCAATCTATGCGTGTAAAAGAATGGAGTCACTCCCCAAGAGCTCGAAGAACGACCGTCGAGACTTGCATCGGCCAAATATGTTAAATTGAATTTTTTCTCGGGACTACCAATTATTCTCCATTTCATATAGGAATTGTAGGTAGCTTTCATAGAACTTCTTCCCAAGCCCACCGTTACACGATTACCCAATGCGCAATCGAAACCTATTCTCATGGAATTTAAATTATCAATTCCATATAAATTTTCAGCGCCTGAACTGATTTCACCAAATCGATGTTGAATTGTTAGTTCAAACGTTCCTTTAGGCAAGGTTTCTGTGGTGTGTCCTGTGATTAAGCGCAGCGACTTAGCTTGTGCTGAAGCATCGGTTAATGGGATATCGTAATTTTTCTTTTTTGTGGGATGAGAAACTTGCTCCACCACGAGCATCGTATCTGGAGCTGAAACTGCAGAATTGTTGGTAGTGGCCACCGAATGATTGGGGTAAATCAAATTCATGAGTCCCACAAAAAACTTCAATAATGGATTAATAGCGGTCATGGTTTCAAACCTTGGTTCACCCAAGACTCCAATTTGTTGATTTCACAAGCACTGATTTTATTTCCTCCTTTTGGCATATTGGAAGCGGTACCATCGTGTTTAACTGAACCCATAAATACTGAGCGATTGGTTATCATGTAATTTTTCACCGAGGAATAATCGTATAAACTGATCCCCGCAGAAGGGCTTCCCCCAGAATGGCAACCCGAACAATCTCGATTGATAATTGGCGCAATACTGCCCGCATACGTGGTAGAAGTAGTATCGCAACTTCCTTTACCGTACAGTTCTTCAGACTTGTCGTAATAACAAGAATTAAGAACCGTTAATGTAATAATTGAAATTAATATAATTGAAAAAGGACAAGATTGCCTTTCATCGGATTGTGTGAAATGTTTGTATTTTGCTCGTAAAAACATGGGGGCTTTTCAATTTATAGTGATTGTTTGTTTATAAAAACTGAGTTTATACAATGGTTTGAAATAACTTTACAGCCACTTGTTTAGTTAGGATAACCGTTTTGTATCCATTTTTTGATTTGTGTGATTTGACAATCACTCAGTTTATTTCCAGATGGAGGCATAATTGTATAACCATTTGTTCCGTTTACACTGTTCAACAACTTGCCTGCTTGAGCAGCGGCTTTAACGCTAGAATAACTGTTTAAATCCAAGTTTCCAGAAGCGCCGGGATTGGAATGACAACCTTTACAATAGGTTGTTATTATTCCTGAAATCGCCCCGGAATAGGTATATTGAGTCGAATCGCAATTTGAACTGCATCCAACACCATTTTTTGCGCCATCTGCAATCCAAGTTTTGATTATTGCTTTTTGTTGAGGAGTTAACGAATTATTCGGGGGCATTTCACCATCATCGATTGATTCCCAAATTTTTGAATCCAATGGGTTCCCTGGTTTAATCCCTTTAGACGTAATGGTCGAATAATTGGTAAGTTCGTATCCATCTTCTCGGGATTTTGAATCATGACACCCACTCATGGCACAATTGCTGACAAAAATAGGAAGAACATCCCGTTCAAAGCAAATTTCGGTTGCATTCACCGTAGGCAGAACTTCGTGTTTACAAGAAGTAGGAAATATTATAACGGTAGTTAAAGCAGTTGCTAAAATCAAACCTGAGAAAACTCGTTTCATTGTTTTGTTTATGGATTTGTAATTATTGGATTTTTTTGGAATATAAAAGATGGTAATGAAAGAAATACTTCAATACGAAAGTTCCTTCGATTAGAGAATTTACAAGTTTGGATAGAGATTATACCAGTTTAACCCGTTGTTGAGGGCGATTGCTTTACTCGAACTGAATTACATGGAGAGTTGAGTTATTTCTTTACCACTTCAGATACCGAACAATTTACTGCAATTTTAATGGTATCTGAAACTTTACTAACCACATTTTTGGGGATGTTCACACCATAATCTTTACATGAAATGCTAAAATTAGACACTAATGTAACAGCACCTTTACCATCAGAAACCAACTTGCCTGGTATTTCAACTTCTTTGGTAACACCATGTATTTCCAAAGTTCCTTTTGCAACTACGTCGTAGGTAGCCGCTTTCTTCAGGTTAACATTCTGAAAATCTTTAAAATCACCTTTAAAGGTACCATTGGGAAACGTAGCCGATTCCATATAATTTTCTTGAAAATGGGTTTGCATTAGCTTTTTTTCAAACTCGAAAGAGTTCACTGGCACTTTGAATTGTAGTTTACCTTGAGCAGTGATAGCCGCAGAAACTTGATTGTTGATTGCCTCGAACTTTTCAAAATCCGTTTCACTTACGAATTTGATTTGTCCTGTACTGGTTTTGTAGGTTTGAGCGAATGTTGAGCCAATAGTAAAAACTAGGGCCATCACTAAAATTGCAATGTATTTTTTCATATTATATCTTTGTTTTTTTTAATTATTGATTTTTAATTGGATAGTTCAAATTTCACTTGGTCTAATTTCAATTTGCGTAATTTGATTTTAATTTATTTTACTCTTTAATTAAAATTGGTTTGCTGTTATTCATGTTTGTGCGCGGCAATTACTTTTTGATCACGGCACATCTTGAGAAACTGAAAATCACCTCCGAAAGTAGATCGTCGTCATCCGATGGCTTAGACACTCCATTGCATTCGCACTGAAATTCCAATGTTTTACCAACTTGATTTTTGATGGATTCTAAATCTGCATTTTGAGATTCATGAAAACCCAAATTTACTAACACTTCGTCTTGTCCAGAGTTAAGTGCAACGGATCCTGTTGGTTTTGCTTTCGTGTCGCCAGAAAATTCAATTGGCGAAACCGATTGTACTTCACCGGTAAACCGGATTGCTTTTCCAACGTATTTTTTATTGAAGTTGGAATCAACAGATTCTAATCCTTCTTTAATAAAATCATTCACATTTACTGAGTAATCAGGGTTTCCTTTTGAAACGAATTCATTGGGTTGAGAATACATTTTATACCCAACAAAAGCAGCTCCTAAAATTAACATCGCCACACCGAGCACCACGTATTTTCTGTTTTTTGATTTATTTTGATTGTTATTCATATTTATAATCTAATTTGATTTTTGTATTTCCACTTTTACTAAAATATCGGTTGTATTTATCTGTGCCCTAAGGTAAAACAATTCTCTGTCCTGTTGGTTTCATAAATTTAACGAATTTCAACTGAAAATACGAAGGCATTTGTTAAATTTGATGAGCCATTTTTTAATAGTCCATCGTTTAAACATTATAATTATGAATATCCCCCAAAACGTAACTCAATATTTAACATTTTTTTTCGCATTGATCGCAACGACTTCGAGCTTTGCGCAATCAAATAAATTACCTAACAATCAGATAGAAATTCACACCGCAACGAAAATAATAGTTGGCGATACGGGGTTTTCAGAAATTGAAGCTATTGCAATTCAAAATGGTTACATCATTAA
>CAZQFZ010000060.1:0-3811 GCA_964592635.1 uncultured Rhizobium sp. | reverse complement strand
AATTTGTGGGGAAAAGAATTCCCCAATGCTGCTCAATTGCAAAACTCGGGCAATAAGCCCGTATGCTTGAGTCGTGTTGATGGTCACGCTGTTTGGGTGAATGAAATTGCACTTAAACAACTGAATTTAAACTGGGATACCCTCATTTACGGTGGAGAAATCATCAAAGATTCAACGGGTCGTCCAACAGGAATTTTTATTGACAATGCCGCTGATTGGATCAAAAGCTACATCCCTCCCATTGATGAAAAAACTTGGGAAAAAGCAGTAGTGAAACATGCCAAAGACTGTTATAAATATGGATTGACCACCCTCGACGAAGCGGGTTTGGAACTGAAAGAAATCCAATTTATTGACCGATTGCAAAAAGAGAACAAATTACCCATGCGATTTTACACCATGCTGTCTGCTAATGAGAATAGTATTCAAGCCATTGTAACCCATAATATTCCGCGTTCTGAACGGCTATCCTGTCACAGCATGAAAATCTATTTTGATGGTGCTTTGGGTTCCAGAGGTGCACTCCTCAAAAATCAATATTGTGATCGTCATGATCATTATGGATTGCGCCTGATAAAACCGGATGAATTTAATTTATACAGTTCTATTTTATTGCAGCAAAATTTCCAAGTATGTGTACATGCCATTGGCGATAGTGCAAATTCATTGGTTTTAAAAACGTTCAAACAAATTATTCCGGAGGGCTATGATGCTCGTTGGAGAATTGAACATGCGCAAATTGTAGATCCTCGTGATCAACGTATATTCAAAGAACGCAGTATTATTCCTAGCGTTCAACCTACTCATGCAACATCGGATGCTCCTTGGGCCGATAGTCGCCTTTGCATCGATGGAAAACAACGTGTGTACGGTGGAAAGTTTTATGATCCCAAATCCGGAGCTTATGCGTATAAAAGTTTGTTAAAAAGCAGCGGAATAGTTGCCCTAGGAACTGATTTCCCAGTAGAAGCGATCAACCCGTTTGCCACTTTTTACTCTGCTACAGTGCGTTTGGATCTCCAAGGAAATTTAACCATACCTTACAAACCTGAACAAGCTCTAAGCCGTAAAGAAGCTATATTGGGGATGACATTATGGGCGGCCTATGCAAACAAAGAAGATACTTTCAAAGGCTCTCTGGAAGAAGGCAAATATGCTGACTTCATTATCTTGAATCAGGATTTACTGACTGTTGAAGCTTCCCAAATCAAAAAGACAAAAGTAAAGAAAACATACATTGGTGGACAGCGTGTTTATTGAACATTTGATCTTGAACTTCAAAGTAGAATCTAAAGTTACTAAACCGATACCCACATTTTGTTTGAGACAACCATTTCAATATCTATGAATCCAGTTGATTTCAAAGCAATGTAATGAGCTCAGTGCATAACTATCATAACCAATCTATATTCTATCCACAAAAAATATGAAAACCCATACCCCCGTTCTTATTTTCGCTTTCTTTCTGGCTTCTTGTGGTTCTAATGATCCAATAGAATTCCCTCAAAAGAAAGAATTAGTTGAATCCATTTATGCGAGCGCCCAACTTAAATCATTGAATCAAATGGATTTACGAACGGAAGTGTCGGGTATTTTGTTGAAATATCATGTCAAAGAAGGCGATTCGGTGAAAAAAGGACAAGTCATTGCAACATTGAACGGAAATCTGCAAAATTTAAATTTAAAGAATGCTGAGTTTCAGGCCTCCACAGCCCAATCCGCTTCTAATCAGTTGGATGAACTGAATGCTCAAATTGAAACGCTAAAGCAACAATATGAATTGGATTCATTGAATTTTCAGCGACAAACGGAACTATACAATCAAAATGTTGGAACTAAAGTTCAGCTAGAGAATAGCGAACTCAAGTTTAAAGCATCTAAAAATGCGTTAAAAGGTAGTAAAAAGCGACTCTTAGCTTTGAAATCGCAAATTGAAAATGGTTTATCCCAATCCCAAACCAATGTTCGTATTGCCAAGGAAAATGCCCAAAAATTTCTAATTGTTAGTCCCATGGATGGCAAAGTGTTTCAACTTCCATTCAAAATTGGTGAAATCGTAAACCCCCAACAGGTTTTTGCCATAATCGGAAACCCAAGTTCCTTTGTTGTGCACATGCAAATTGATGAAAAAGATATTACGAAAATCAAAGTGGATCAAGAAATTATAGTAAAAATGGATGCTTTTAATCAAACTTATAAAGCCAAGGTTTCATTTATTGGAAGTGCTTTAGACATTAAAAGTCAAACTTTCAAAGCAGAAGCACTTTTCAATGAAAGAGAATTACCCAATCTGTATCCTGGGTTAACGGCGGAAGCAAATATTATCATCTCCAAGAAGCCCAATGTGTTAACCGTGCCACTATCCTATTTTATCAACGACAGTACCCTGATTACAACTGAAGGAGAAAAAACTGTGAAAACGGGATTGAAAAACTTGCAAGAAGTGGAGATTTTAGACGGAATTTCTGAGAAAACTGGCCTAAAACGTCCCGAAACCAAGAAAAAATAACCCATGAACGTGCTGTTAAAAATCGCGAGCACCCATTTACTTGCGAGAAAAAAACAAACGGCTATTGCCGCATTGGGCGTTACATTTGGCATTGGAACGTTCATCATATTGGTCAGTTTTATGACTGGATTGAACGGTTTGTTGGATGGACTAATTTTAAATCGAACTCCACACATTCGCATTTACAATGAAGTGGAGGCCAGTGAAAAACAACCGATTGAATTGGACAAGGATTACTCCCGAAAATTCAATGTCATTCACTCAATAAAACCCAAGAAAAGTCAATCGAACATTCGCAATAATCGATCCATCATCAATGCGTTATTGAATGATCCTCGAGTAAAAGGCGTAACTCCTCAAGTTTCTGCTCGGGTATTTTACCAATCAGGAACCCTGCTTTTGAATGGAAATCTGATCGGAATCAATCCCTTAGAAGAGCAGCGTTTGTACAATTTTCAGGATTATGTGATTCAAGGTAAGCCCGCTGATTTAGCCAATACCGACAATGGCATCATCTTGGGGGCAGGTGTTGGAAAAAAATTGCGCTTAAATGTGGGCGATTATGTTTCTATGGTGACACCGGACGGGGAAACTATTCGATTAAAAATCGTGGCTTTCTTTCAAAGCGGTTTGGCCGACATTGACAATTTACAAAGCTACGCCAACATAAAATCCGCTCAACGCGCTGCCAAAGAAGGTCCCTCCTACGTAACCGACATCCACGTAAAATTGTACAACATGGAATTGGCGGAAGGTATGTCGTACGAAATGGAGCGGAATTTCGAAGTAAATGCCATTGATATCAAGCGTGCCAATGCTCAGTTTGAAACGGGAACCAGCATTCGAAATTTAATTACTTATGCGGTGTCTATTACACTTTTAATCGTTGCTGGATTCGGTATTTACAACATTCTCAACATGTTGATTTATGAAAAGATGAATGATATTGCCATTTTAAAAGCTACGGGATTTTCGGGCGGGGATGTAATGCGCGTTTTCATTTATCAAGCACTTTTAATTGGTATTATGGGTGGAATTATAGGACTTGCCATGGGCTATTTGGTTTCTTTGGGGATCAGTAAAGCGCCTTTTGAAACTCAGGCTTTGCCTACCATTAAAACGTTTCCCGTTAATTTCGATGGAAGATATTACGTGATTGGAACTGTTTTTGCCTTGGTCACCACGTTTTTTGCTGGATTCTTACCTGCGAGGAAAGCGAGTAAAATCGATCCAGTGGATATCATTCGTGGACAGTAATTTATAAATGATTTTAATTTTTTCGGGGGATATTCGTTCTGCTTT
>CAZQFZ010000059.1:0-15898 GCA_964592635.1 uncultured Rhizobium sp. | reverse complement strand
AAAATTTCATAATACGTATCTACCTGACAATCGCGACTTTCAATCTTCACATCCGTATGTTCTTCCGAGTACAACTCAGAAAATTCCTCTTGCTTCAATTCTTGTACCGCTTCATCCAAAATTTTATGGTACATATCAAATCCCATGTCCGCAATAAATCCACTTTGTTCGGCACCCAATAAATTTCCAGCACCTCGAATATCTAAATCGCGCATAGCTACTTGAAAACCCGATCCCAAATCACTGTACTCTTCCAAAGTGCGCAAGCGTTTACGCGAATCTTCGGGCAGATTCGATAACGGAGGCGACAGTAAATAGCAATACGCTTTTATATTTGAACGACCTACCCTTCCACGCATTTGATGAAGATCCGACAACCCAAACAAATGGGCATTATTGACAATAATGGTGTTCGCATTGGGAATATCCAAGCCACTTTCAATGATACTGGTGGCCACCAAAACATCGTACTCACCCTCAATAAATCGAACCATCACATCTTCCAATTGGTGACCTTCCATTTGTCCATGTGCAACGCACACTTTGGCTTCAGGAACCTCAGCAGTAATAATGGAAGCCAATTCAAAAATGTCTTTAATACGCGTATGCACCACGAAAACCTGTCCTCCGCGATTGATTTCATCGAATACCGCCTTACCTAAAATTTCGCGACTAAACGTAGCTAATTCGGTATGAACCGGCTGACGATTCGGCGGCGGTGTATTGATAACACTTAAATCTCGCGCTCCCATCAAGCTAAAATGAAGTGTACGAGGAATGGGAGTGGCAGTCAAGGTGAGCGTATCTACATTCACCCGAATATTTTTCAGCTTCTCCTTGGCTCCTACCCCAAATTTTTGCTCTTCATCGATAATCAATAAGCCTAAATCTTTGAATTTTATATCCGAACTGATCAAACGATGCGTTCCTATAACAATGTCAATTTGGCCTTTTGCCAATTTTTCTATAACTGTTTTTTGTTCTTTTGGGGACTTAAAACGGTTCAAATAATCCACTTTGACAGGGAACCCGGCAAAGCGTTTGGAAAATGTACGATAATGTTGTTGTGCAAGGATGGTAGTTGGTACTAAAACAGCTACTTGTTTACTATCGCAAACTGCTTTAAAAGCTGCACGTATTGCTACTTCTGTTTTACCAAATCCCACATCCCCACAAACCAAACGATCCATAGGTTGCTCGCCTTCCATATCGCGTTTAACTTGCTCTATGGCTTTACCTTGATCGGGTGTATCTTCATAAAAAAAGCTAGCCTCCAACTCTGTTTGTAAATACGAATCAGGAGAAAACGCAAAGCCTTTTTCTTGCTTTCTTTTTGCATAGAGTTGAATCAATTCCCGAGCAATATCTTTAACCTTCCTTTTGGTGTTTTTTTTCTGCTTATCCCATGCAGGACTACCCAATTTATGCATGGTAGGAGCTGTGCCATCTTTACCGGTATATTTGGAAATTTTATGTAAACTATTTACCGAAACATACAATAAATCATTGTCGCGATAAACAATGCGAAGCACTTCTTGCATCACACCATTCATTTCCATTTTTTCTAAACCAGCAAAGCGGCCAATCCCATGATCAATGTGTGTAACATAATCGCCCGGTTTAAGATTACGCAATTCCCGCAAAGTGAGAGACGCACTCCCTGAATATACTTGACGGCCTTTGGGTTTGTAATATTTATCGAACAATTGATGTTCGGTTACCAATGCTAAACGAACATCTTTATCAACAAAACCCGATGAAAGTCCCACATAAACCGGTGAAAACGCTTCTTCTAAATTTTCATCCTTCATTAGAACCATCAAACGTTCAATCTGACGGCTATTATCACTGAATACCAACGTATTGTATCCCAATTTCAAATTATCGCGCAACCATTGCTTCAACATATCCATATTTCGTTTAAACAAGGGTTGTGGTTCTTGTCTAAATCCAACGGTATGATGTTTGTCTAAAGGGCGCTCACCACCTAAATAGATTTGTTTGAAACGAGTTACCTCATTCATCCATTGTTTGGGACTCATCCAAATTTCTTTTGGGTGTTTGGGGATGTTTTCACTGCGGTTATCCATGGCGGTTTGAAAATCTTGCAACGATTTTTCCCATGCTTTTGCTAACTTTTCAAGTTGTAAATTCAGATCCACGGAGAACAATAACGTATCTTCTGGGAAGTAGCTAAACACGGTTGATTTTTCCTCCATTTCCTTTTGTCCGGCTAATTTGGGAACCAAAGTAAAATGAGCCATTTCTTTGATAGACAGCTGAGTATTTACATCAAAAGCACGAATACTTTCAATAATATCTCCATCCAGTTCTACACGAAACGGATACTCATGAGCAAATGAAAATAAATCAATGATTCCACCCCTTACAGAAAATTGTCCCGGTTCAAAAACGAAATCTTCTCGTTCAAAACCATTTTCATATAAGAACTCCGAAAGGAAGTCCACATCTAAATTTTGACCCGTAGCTATATCAAAAGAATTGCTTTCTAAGGCCGTTTTGTGAACGACTAATTCAGTAATTGCTTCCAGATAGGTAACAACGATGCGGCAGGGATTTTTTCTTAGGATATTGAGTGTTTCAATACGTTCTTGAACGCCCATCGCATTTTCGCGGTTGGATTGAAACGACTTTATAAATGAATCGGGTAAGAAAAAGATATTTTGCCCCGTTAGAAGATTTTCTAAATCACTTTTAAAATATTGAGCTTCCTCTTTATTGGGAAGTACAATCAGTTGAGGTTGTTGATTATTTGCGAATGTAACTGCAGAAATCAAGGCACCTCCAGAACCACAAATCCCTTGAACATAAACAGGTTGTTTGGATGCTAAAAATTCCAACAATTCAACAACCGGTTCCGACTTTTCTACCCGGGATAGTATTTCCTTTGTATTCATTATCCAATTAACACCTAATCCAGTGCAATTAACATCTATGTCAATAGGTTGTTTTGTCTGAATTCATCTGAATTCAAAAACAATTGAATTCAGATGAATTAATATTTTACAATTTATGAAATTTCTTTATGGCTTTTCAGAGCAATCAAGCGTTTTTACGCGACACTGCTTTCAACGCCGCTTCTACAATATTGGCAGTATCCAACCCATATTTTACCAATAACTCTTCTGGTTTTCCACTTTCACCAAATGAATCGTTTACGGCCACCATTTCAATCGGTGTAGGCTGTTTTCTTGAGAGTAATTGAGCTATTGAATCGCCCAATCCACCATTCATCTGATGTTCTTCAGCAGTTACTGCGCAACGTGTTTTCATAACAGATGCCAAAACTGCATCATTATCCAATGGTTTAATTGTATGAATATTAATCACTTCAGCCGAAATTCCTTTTTCTGCTAAGATATGACCGGCCTCAATGGCTTTCCAAACCATATGACCTGTAGCAAAAATACTTACGTCGCTTCCTTCGCTCAACATAAGGGCTTTTCCTATAATAAACGGAGTATCTTCTGAAATAAATACAGGCCATTTCGGACGACCAAAACGCAAATAAACAGGTCCATGGTGGTTTGCAATAGCTATAGTTGCTGCTTTGGTTTGATTATAATCGCAAGGATTGATAACTACCATATTTGGCAACATTTTCATCAACCCTAAATCTTCTAATATTTGGTGTGTTGCACCATCTTCGCCCAACGTTAAACCAGCATGTGAAGCACAAATTTTAACATTAGCGTCTGAATACGCAATACTTTGACGAATTTGATCGTAAACACGCCCCGTAGAAAAATTAGCAAAGGTACCAGTAAATGGAACTTTCCCTCCCAAGGCCAAACCTGCAGCTACGCCCATCATGTTGGCTTCTGCAATTCCAGCTTGAAAAAATCGTGCAGGAAATGCATCCTGAAAATCATTCATCATCAAGGATCCTGTTAGATCTGCGCATAAAGCCACCACATTCGGATTGTTTTTTCCTGCTTCGAGCAAACCCGCACCAAATCCGCTACGAGTGTCTTTGTTGCCTAATATTTCAAAAGATTTCATAAATTTTTTTTCTCTGTACTGCCGGGTTGCCCTTCAATTATCCTACTTCATTTCATTGAAATCTTTCATTTCAAACGCACATGGTTCTCATCCTATAAAGTAAGCATCGTATTGGTACCCGTTGTAATTTTAAACTCTTTATTCTTGGTATATAACGTTCGTGTTTCGCTTTTAGGACGGTAAATTACTTGATAAACACCAGGTTGCATTACCAAATTATGTTTTCCTGCTCCGATTGGCAGGTCCATCACCCATTCTAGTTTTTGATTTTCCCGCCTTACAAATACAGCGCCCGCAATGTCGCGTGATAATGATAATTGCAACATTCCTGGCGACGGTATTTCAAGCGTAGTGGTTTTATTCTGTCGGATGCTAACACCGCTAAATCGAATTCTGGGAACAGAAAGAATTTCTACGTCGTAGCTACCTGTAATGTATTTCTTCGATGAATTAAACAATTGATGATTGATGATACTTGCATCGATGGATTCACCATTAGGGCCTTTAAAACCAGGGGATGGAATAATCACAGCACCCAAAGAACGGTAGGATGTTATCCCTCCAATTTTCAATTGCAAATCGCCTCGAGGAGTGGGTAATGCCACCACATTGTGGATTCCTGGCACAATTTCAATGTTGTTTTTACTCAATGGGGGTAATGTATGCACCACCATATTGTATTTTCTCAACGGATCCAAATACAAAGTATCTGGAATTCCTTTTCCGTTCATGGTATGAACAAAGTGTTCCACCATTTGACCATTATCGGCATCGAATAATGTGATAGGAATATCGCTTTCTCGAGGCATTCCCGCTTCATCCAAAAGATTGAATTGAACCGATGTGTTGTTGAGTGATTGATTCACAATCACACCCATAATCTTGTTGAATTCCGATGCAGTTTCAGCGTTGTAATATTTCCCCGCGCACAAATATTGTTTTCTGAATGACTCACTGTCGGTACCCATACCTACAATAAATGGTTTCAAAATGATTCCTTTTCGCTGCAAGATTTCACTTACTTGACAAGGATCTCCATTGCATTCTTCCACCCCATCGGTAATGATGATGATGATATTTCGTGCGGTTTTGTCTTGGGGGAAATCATTTTCGGTGGCCAATAGAGATTGGGTGATCGATGTGTAACCCAGTGGTTTGATTTGCTTGATGCGCTTTTGAAAATCTTTGTGGTTGAAAGCCGCAAAAGGCACTTCCAATTTGGTATCATGACAATCGCGTTTGTCGTTAGGTTGAGTATGACCAAAAACCCTCAAACCTACTTCCACATCAGGAACAGCTCTTAGGCTATCGACCATGTTTGAAATAAAAGTAACCGCTACCGACCAACGATTGGATTGATCCATTTGAGCAAGCATACTTCCGCTGGCATCGAGTAGAAAAAGAATGCGGGTTTTGCGACCTTTAAATGCGTTGACCATTTGAGCTTGCGAGGAGAAAAAATATCCCCCGAAAACCAAAAATGCAAAAATCAATCTGGTTAGTTTTTTCATAGTCAATTATTTAACGCAAAACGCCACAAAATATTGGTTGAACTAAATGCTCTTGTTATCCGGAAAATGATTAATAATCACCCCATTGGGTAACGGGCAATTGATTTAATGCTTTTTCAAGTTGCTCATCATTGGGGGCCTTACCATGCCATGCATGTGTTCCCATCATGAAATCAACTCCTTGTCCCATTTCAGTTTTCATAATAATTACAATGGGTTTTCCTTGTCCAAGATGAGATTGAGCTTGAGGAATCACCTCGTGAATTTGATTCCAGTTGTTACCATCCATTTCCAAAACGGTCCATCCGAAAGCGGCAAACTTGCTGGAAAGTTCAACGATTCCCATAACATCGCCGGTGGTACCATCGATTTGTTTTTGGTTAAAGTCAACCGCAACAATCAAATTATCCACTTTACGATGGGCAGCAAACATCACGGCTTCCCAAATTTGACCTTCCTGAAGTTCACCATCGCCAGTCAACGACCAAACGGTAGAAGGATCATTATCTAACTTTTTTTGCAGAGCAAATCCCACTGCTACGCTGAGTCCTTGGCCCAAGGAACCGGTTGCAACGCGTACGCCGGGCAACCCTTCATGCGTGGTAGGATGTCCTTGCAAACGGGTATTTAATTTACGGAAAGTTGCTAATTCGGAAACGGGAAAATAGCCACTTCGAGCCAATGCTGAGTAGTACACAGGAGAAATATGACCATTGCTCAATACGAAAATATCCTGCCCGTTACCAGCAATATCAAACGCCTGTGGGTTGTGCTTCATGTATTGAAAATACAGCGCTGTGAGGTAATCAGCGCAACCCAAAGAACCACCGGGATGACCACTGTTTACGGCGTGAACCATTCGAAGAATATCGCGACGAATCTGTGTTGCGATTTCAGGCAGATTGGAATTATTGCTCATAAAGCCACAAATTTACATCGAATTTTATGAATTATTCACGAATAAAATCCATAATATTCCCTTATATTTCGTTATATTTGCGGGTTAATTGCGTAGAATGCGGATAAATCGAGTTTTCGTTGTATTATTTTTCATTTTGGGGATGCTATCCTGCGGGGAATACCACAAAGTGTATAAGTCGAAAGATAGTTCGGCCAAATACAACATGGCCATGAAAAAATACAAAGAGAAAGACTACTCTCGTGCTGTGCAATTGTTTGAGCAACTGCGCGACATTTACCGCCGCACCGATAGCCTTGAAAATGTGTATTATCACATCGCCATGAGTTATTACCATTTAAAAGATTATTCTTACGCTTCTTTGTTTTTTAAAGATTACACAGACAACTTCACAAACAATGACCGCGTGATTGAATGTTCCTACATGGCCATATATTGTGATTACAAATTAATAGGCGACCATGACCTAGATCAATCTGAAACGCGAAACGTTATGGAAGCCATGCAAACTTTTGTGAATTATTATCCTGATTCAGAATTTACTGAAAAATGCAATGCACTTATCGACGAAATGAGGGGCAAGTTGCAGAAAAAAGAATACGAAATTGCTCTACAATACTATAAAATGGGCGAGTTTAAATCTACCGTTACTGCCACAAAAACTACCATAAAATTGTATCCCGATATTCCACAAAGAGAAGAATTGGAATACTTAGCGGTAAAGGCACAATACGAATATGCCATGAAAAGTATTGAATCGAAACGAATTCCCCGATTAGAAGAGGTGATCACTTTGTTTGAAGATTATCGATACAACAACGACGAGAGCAGCAAGCATTACGCCGATGCCGTACAACTTAAAATCAACAGTGAAAAAGAAATTAAAAAATTAAAAGAAATTTTATGAGCCATATTAAAAGCAAAACCAATGCAGAAACACGCGATTTGCGTTTGATGGAACACGAAACACACAACGTGTACCTTACCACCGCCATCATTGCTCGTCGTGCTGACCAAATTGCAGAAAAGCAAAAGGAAGAATTAAAAAATCGTTTGGAACCTTTTACTCATGACAGCGATAATTTGGAAGAAATCCAAGAAAACCGTGAGCAAATTGAAATTTCATTGATGTACGAAAGAATGCCAAAACCAACTATTTTGGCCACTCACGAGTTCATCGAAAACAAAACTTATTGGAGATTGCCCGACACGGACAATGCTTCGAAATAAAAACATATTAATCGGAATCACCGGGGGTATTGCGGCATACAAAATACCCCTTTTGGTTCGTTTGCTTAAACTGCAACAAGCAAACGTAAAGGTCATTTGCACACCAGCCGCACTTCAATTTGTTACACAACAAACCCTTACCGTACTGACTGAAGAACCCGTCTTGGTCGATTTCTTCGATCCAGAATCGGGTCAATGGAATCACCATGTTCAACTGGGACTATGGGCAGATGCCCTAATGATCGCACCTTGTGGTTCCAACACTATTGCAAAAATGGTATCCGGCCAATGCGATAATCTATTGCTAACCACCTATTTATCTGCACGTTGCCCGGTTTGGATCGCTCCTGCCATGGATTTAGATATGTACCAACAAGAATCGGTACAACAAAATTTATCCAAATTAAAGGAACGTGGTGTCCATATTATTGATGCTGAAACCGGTTTATTGGCTTCTGGATTAAGCGGTAAAGGTAGAATGGCAGAACCCGAAACGCTCTATGAAGCTCTAAACTTATTTTTTACGCCTCAAAATTCTCGTTTCTTGGGTAAAAAAGTTGTAGTAACCGCTGGCCCTACCTATGAATCCATAGATCCTGTTCGCTTTATAGGAAACCATTCTACGGGTCAGATGGGTTTAGAAATTGCCAAAACCCTAACCGAATGGGGAGCAGATGTTCATTTGGTTATGGGGCCAACGCATTTAGAGATTCCCCAAGATATTCCCTGTACCCGAGTTGTTTCAGCTGAAGAAATGTTCAACACCACCCAATTACTGTTCGAAAAAAGCGAAGTGCTGATTATGTCGGCAGCGGTTGCTGATTATCGCGTAGAATTCACATCCCCCGAAAAAATAAAGAAAACAGAGGATCGTTTTACCCTTGAATTGGTTAAAAATATCGATATTTTAAAAACACTGTCGCTAAATAAATTGCCCCACCAAAAAACCGTGGGATTTGCATTGGAAACACAGAATGGATTGGAAAATGCCATAGAAAAATTGAACAAAAAAAAGTTGGATGCCGTGGTGTTGAACTTAGTTTCTGAACACAGCGGTTTCAAAACACCCACCAATCAAGTTCATCTGTTGCACAAAAGCGGAAAACAAGTGGAATCAGAAATTGCAAGCAAATCCGATATCTCCCATTTGATAATTTCCACATTGAATGAATGGATTTTCGATTAATTCTTTGAAACCACCAATCATTTTATTAAATTCACGAAGCTATACAGTTTTATGTCGCTTCAATCTAAATTTTTCCTAATTTGTGGTATTATTTTGGCCTTCATTGGTCCTAAAAATGCGTATTCTCAAGAAATAAAAGCGCAAGTACAGGTAGTTGCACCTAGAGTACAATTAGCTAATAAGCAAATACTTACAACACTTGAACAAAGCATTCAGCAGTTTATTAATAACCGTAAATGGACAGAGGAAAAGATTGAAATTGTAGAACGACTGGAAATTTCCTTATTTATGGAAGTGAATTCTATCAGTGACAATAACGACATTGTGGGAACCGTGCAACTTCAAGTAACCCGCCCCGTATATAATTCCACTTACAAAAGCACCGTTTTACAGTTTAACGACGAGGATGTTGCATTCAATTACAGAGAATTTGACAATCTCGATTACCAAGAAAACTTGAATCTGAATGATTTAACCACGCTTTTGGCCTATTATGTTTATGTCTCTTTGGGGATGGATTTTGATAGTCATTCCGAATTGGGTGGAAATTTATACTTTGCGAAAGCACAGACTATTGTCAATTTAATGACCAATAAACCCGGCTGGAATCAAAGCGATGGAAAAGGAATGAGAAACCGATTTTATTTTGCTGAAAATCTGAACAGCCCTAGATTCAAGGACTTTCGCGTTCTGACCTACGAATATCACCGAAAAGGATTGGATATATTTTACGAAAATCCAGAGAAAGGACGAAAAATCATAACTGAATCATTACAAAAACTTTCTGAAACAAATCAAAGCAATCGAAACAGTTTGCTACAAAAATTGTTCTTTACTACTAAATGGCCAGAATTGGTTGAAATCTACAAAGGAGGAACTACTGCGGAAAAGACGATTATCATCCGACTACTGAACGATTTAGACCCCACAAACAGTAAACGCTACGAAAAAATTAAGGAATGATTGTATTTACCGACACCATCGACCAGAGACTAGGAGATTGGATCTCCTTAAACTCCCCAGACAAAATCGTATTAGTTGTTTCAACTACTTCCCGAGCTTTATGTCTCCCGATTTTAGAAATTTACAAGAACATAGATAATATCATTTATGAAATCCCAGACGGCGATGAAGCAAAAACCTTAGGATTTTGTGAAGACTTTTGGGAAGTCATGGTGCGAAACGATGTAAATCGAAATTCCGTTATCATTGCTTTAGGTGGCGGAGCGGTATTGGATTTTGGCGGATTTGCTGCTTCCGTTTATATGCGCGGAATTCCCTGCATTTATATACCCACTACCCTACTTTCCATGGTAGATGGTTCTGAAGGTGGAAAAACTGGGATCAATTTTTATGGCACCAAAAACATCATCGGTACTTTTACTCAACCTGCCAAAATTTTAAGAAACATCGATTTTATCAAAACGCTATCTCACAGAGATATCCTGTCAGGATGGGCTGAGGTAATTAAACACGGACTAATTCAAGGCGGAACTATTTGGGATAAAACCGCAAATGGTATTCCTAACATTGAAGAAACTCAAAATTGGATGGAAATCATCCGTGAAAACGTTTCTTTCAAACAAGACGTGGTTTCAGACGACTTCCGCGAGAAAGGAAGAAGAAAACTTCTCAACTTAGGTCATACCATCGGTCATGGTTTAGAGGCAATTTACTTCGAAGACCCCGAAATGACCCATGGAATTTCAGTGGCCAATGGTCTTTATTGGGAAACTTTAATGGCAGTGGAAATGGGATTCACTTCCCCAGAAATCCTCAAAATCATTGAAGATCGAATTTTTCCTTTGTTTCCAAAAATAACTTGGGACGAAGAAGAGGCCAGTCAATTGGTTTGCTTACTGATGCACGACAAGAAAAATGCGCATGGTAAGATTCAATTTACCTTAGTTAAAAACATTGGAGATTGTCATTATAATATCGAAGTTTCTGAAGAAGAAATGCGGAGTTTTGCCTCAAAACACGCCGTATTGAAGGAAATCCAAGCTTAAAAATGTCGCGTAGCAACAACGCACCAATTATACAACTTCCTGGTTCAAAAAGTATTTCCAATCGCGCTTTAATTTTAGCGTTTTTGAATGGTATTCCTTTTGAAAACTTACATGGGCTTTCTCATGCCAGAGATACTCAGCTTCTTATCGACGCTTTGAATCGCCTCCGTAACGAGAATCCGCTCCCTAATACAACTTTTGATTTCATCGACGCCGGCACGCCTTCTCGTTTTTTCTTGGCCTTGTGTGCTTGTATCGGTCGGCCATGCGTGATCACAGGGAATGCGAGTTTGCAAAACAGGAGCATTGAATCTTTAGTAAATGTACTTTCTTTCGGGGGATGCGAAATTCAATATAAAAACCGGCGTGGACATTTTCCTGTAGAACTGGTATTGAAAGGAAATCCAACGGAAAACACGACGAATCCCATTGAAATTGCGATTGATAGAAGCATTTCAAGTCAATTTGTTAGCTCAATGATGCTTATTAGCTGCGGTAAAACCTTGAAAATTCATCTTCTAGGACATGCCCATTCGGATTCTTACATACAAATGACGGCTTCTGTGATGCGGGATTTTGGATTCCATGTTGAACTAACTGAACAATTTATCATAGTATCGGGGAACTTCAATGGCCTCAATCAATTTGCAATTGAAGCCGATTGGAGCTCCGTAAGTTACTTTTTGAACTCCATGCTTTTCACTGATTCTTTGAAGGAACTTTCGTTTAACAATCTAAATCCTGAATCATGCCAGGGTGATCGTAACATGATCGAGTTTTATCGGCAATTGGGTTTGGATTTTGAATTTCTCGAGAATCAATTGTGGGTAAAACGGAGTTCTGAAAAATCCCAATCTAACATCCCCAACAGTGAAAAGAAATTCAACCACACCGATTACCCATCGCCGTTAGCAGATTTTGATTGGGATTTAGGAGATATTCCCGACACGGTTCCTTCATTGGTTGTTGCACTGGCCGTATTAAAAAAAACTGCTTATCTCAGAAACATTCATAATTTGGTGTATAAAGAATCCAATAGAATTGATGTTTTAAATAAAAATTTATTGCGATTGGGTTTTTATTTGAACCAAGATTCGCATGCTCCAAACAATTACCAACTTCTGCCGGTTTCCAAGAACTCTATTTTTAAATTAACAGAAACGAATTTACCATTTTACACCCATTCCGATCATAGAATGGCGATGGCTTTTGCTCATGTTGCAAAATTGCTAAACACCTCAGTGGATGATATCGAATGCGTGGAAAAATCATTTCCCGGATTTTGGCAGGAATTTGAAAAACTATTCCAGAATGAAATCAGTACCAACCATCAGCCCATCAATTCCACTATAAAATCGTAACTTTGAATTTCTATGAGTCGCAATAGCATTGGAAAAAACCTGATTGTAACTTCCTTTGGCGAAAGTCATGGATCATTTGTAGGAGTGGTTATCGATGGTTTTCCATCCAATCTATCGATTAATTATAAAGCTCTACAACATCAATTAAACCGCCGCAAACCCGGCCAAAACGCTTTTACCTCCCCCAGAAACGAAAAGGATGAATTTCAAATCATTTCCGGGATTTTTGAACATAAATCTACAGGTGCACCCATTACCATTCTGATTCCCAACGAAGATGCACGACCGCAAGATTATGATCATTTGAAGGATGTTTTCCGCCCGGGACATGCAGACTTGCTGTATCAGGTTAAATATGGCCATCGTGATCACCGCGGTGGAGGTCGTTCGAGTGCACGAATTACAGCTGGCTGGGTGGCTGCAGGAGCATTGGCACAACAGTGGTTGCTGTCGGGATCGGCAAAAACCCATCCCGCGCTAAAAGGCAGCGAAATTCACACCCGCGCCTGGGTCAAACAAATACATCATATTCTTGGGAGCTTTGATTCGTCGGGTTCGAGTTTGGATTCTAGTTCGAGTTTGGATTCTGGTTCCAATTCGGATTCGGATTCCACTAATATCAGCTACCCCACTCGAAACGGTGCAAAGAATCAGGATTCCACGAATATCAGCTACCCCACTCGAAACGGTGCAAAGATTCAGGATTCCACTAATATCAGCTACCCCACTCGAGAAGAAATCGAGGCCTCCCCGATTCGTTGTCCCTTCCCCCAACAAAACCAAATGATGGAGGCCATCGAAAATGCTCGAAATTCGGGAAACAGTCTGGGTGGAATCATTGCTTGCGTGGTAGAAAACGTTCCCATGGGTGTTGGAGAACCCGTTTTTGGAAAGTTGCAAGCGGTTTTAGGACATTATTTACTGAATATCAATGCAGTGAAGGGCGTTTCCTTTGGGGATGGCTTTACTGCTATTTTGAATAATGGTGCTGAAAATAACGACGAATGGTGTATTCAATCCGATGGATCTGTGGGTACCAAAACCAACCATTCAGGTGGCATTATTGGGGGAATTTCGACCGGTGCTACCCTGTATTTTGAAGTGGCTTTCAAACCTACTTCCACCATTAAAAAAGAACAAAACACATTAAATTCTTTGTTTGAAGAAATTACATTTACAGCAGAAGGCCGACACGATCCTTGTGTGCTTCCCAGAGCGGTTCCCATCGTTGAAGCCATGACCAATTTGGCATTGATGGATTTGATGTTAGAGTTTTAATTCTGATTTACCATTTAAGTTTGAATCGCTTGTAAATTCAAAATCTCCAAAATACCCGTCCAAAACTATTACCTTATCCCCATAAAATCCGAATATCTATGAATAGAAACGAAATACTGGAGCAGTTTTCACAATTGCTCGATGTAATGAACGATTTACGTGAAAAATGTCCCTGGGACAAAGAACAAACCTGGGAAAGTATCCGAACCCTAAGCATAGAAGAAGTACATGAATTATCGGATGCTATTATGGCGGGGGATGTAGATGAAGTCAAAAAAGAATTGGGTGATTTACTGTTGCATATCGTTTTTTATTCGAAAATTGCGAGTGAGAAAGACCATTTTGACGTAGGCGAAGTGTGCAAAACGTTGATCGAAAAACTGATTCGTCGCCATCCACATATTTATGGGGATGTGAAAGCAGACAATACAGAAACCGTTTTACAAAACTGGGAGCAGATTAAACTGCAAGAAAAGGGCAAAAAGAAAAACGGGGTCTTGGATGGGGTTCCCAAAGGACTGAACAGCATAGTAAAAGCTTACAGAATGCAGGAAAAAGCCAGCCAAGTAGGATTTGATTGGGATGATGCCGAATTGGCTTATGAAAAAGTAGAAGAAGAATGGCAGGAATTCAAAGAAGCTCAAACTCCCGAACACCAGGAAGAGGAATTTGGCGATTACTTATTTTCATTAATCAATTATGCACGCCTGCGAGGTATCAATCCCGACACTGCTCTAGAACGTTGCAACATCAAATTCAAACGCCGCTTTCAATCCATGGAAGCCCAAGCCGAAGAATTGGGTAAATCATTAAAAGATATGACTTTAGCCGAAATGGAAGAGTTGTACGTTATTTCAAAACAACAAGAGTAAAGCTATTATTGACGTTGGGAGAATAGTCCACTGCGGTGTTTGAATTTGTGTTCAAATTATCGTGAAAATTCCATTTGATCGTTTTACTTTTCAACGATTCTATATCCACCGACAATTGATGAAATTGCAATATCATATTCCCTTTTTGCAAAATCATGGTGGACTGAGGTACTACCGTTACCGAATTTTGATATGCAACATTAGTTATCTTCTCCCCTTTTTGCAGTTGCGGAAACACTTGGGTGAAATGCTTTCTCAACTCAAAAATTTCTGATTTTCCTTGGGTTTTTACTTGAAGTGTATTTCCATCTGAAGATAATTCAAATTGAACACCCGCTGTGTTTAGCTTATATTTTTTAGGTTTATCAAAATTGGAATTCAAATCACATTTAAACGGATTGGGACCATTATCTCCGAAGTTATAAACGGCTGCAATTTCACGTCCGGCAAGAATAAATACGGAGTTCAAATTGTTGCTGACGAATTTCCGGTATGCAATAATTGAGGCTTCTACCGCTTGATTTTGAGAATTACCATTGCTTGAAGCCGAATTCAAATCAGAATTGGGGCTCACCGTATCTGCAACAACGCTGTCGGTTGCAGGTGCTACTATTTCTACTGTAGTTGAATCTGTCGCAACTGTTTGGTCTTCATAGTCTTCATCAAACGATCTCATGTAATGATATTGAATTCCGTAGCGTTTTAATTCATAATCTAAAATCTGATTGGACTGCCAAGTAGTTAAAAATTCTTTTTTGGGTACAGAACTTGCGTTTAAACTTTTTGCATCGCCTAAATCTGTGAATTCTCCATAGTATGTATTTCCATCTGAAGATAATTCCTTGATTTTGGCCAAGGTTTCAGCATTGATGGCAGTGTAGTATTTTATTTTGGGTTCCAAACCGGTGGTAAAATGGAATTTCACCAAATAGTTAACGATGTTATAAAGTTCGCCCGATACTTCATCTTTTAATACTTTCGGGGGATTATTGACTAAACTTCCGTTTTTCCAAAATCCTTCACGTGTTAGAATTTTGATCAATCGCGATTTCTGGCTGCGTTCCGCCACCGAATAGGCATTCAAATAGGGAGTGTACAGTACCAACATGGCCAATACCGCTAAACTGGCTGGTATGATGAAAAGAGGTGCATTCTTCTTGAACGACATGAATAAAGCGATGAAAAGTAACCAAACGCCCAAACTTGCCAGTAAGTAACGCACGACGGTAACTCCATAAGCATCGATTCGAACGTATATCCCCACAAACAACAAAAGCAATAAGGGAAACAAGAAATAATAAAAGGTTTTGGTATAGCGTTTAATCCATGAATTCCCTTCATCGTCGCCAAATGGGTACAAGAGCAGCAATGCTAAGATTCCCACAACAGAAAATGCCATGATCAAATTTCCAACCCAACCCACAGGCAAGCTCCACGTAAACAGAATTTTACCGCCATACATATACAAAATGATCATGTAAATCACCACCAACGGCAGTAAAATATATC
>CAZQFZ010000058.1:7046-16028 GCA_964592635.1 uncultured Rhizobium sp. | reverse complement strand
GTCAATAAATGAAAATGTCTATTTTTGATATGTACTCAAACGGGGGAGCTTACAAAATTGGCACAGTTGTCACAGAAATTTGAAGTAAACGCCGTAAACATTTCCAAGTGGAAATCAGAGTTTTTAGCAAACCTATCCGCTACTTTTTCCAATGTGAAAGAAATGGGAATTAGCGAACCAAAGGTGCCCTCAGAGAATATATAAAACCTTAATTGATGTTTTCTGATTTACTGGGGAAGGGGTTAAAAAGGTCACCAATATTGAACACGTACTTAAAATTCAAATTTCATGCCTCCTGTTGGGAAAATAGCCAAACCATCATAAAAGGGTTTTCCAGTTAAATGATTGAAATTTAAATTATTGGCTATTTGCTTGTTTAGGATATTTACAACATCGAAAAAAGATATAATTCGAAATTTTGAAAGTTGTAATGTCCAGTTTAGGCGTAAATCTAGGCTGGTAAAATTGGGTAATCGAGATTGGTTTTTTCCAATCAATTCCATTGAATAAATTGGAGAAGAACTCGTATTTAATACATTTGAATGGATCTTATAACTATCCATAGGCCGGCCAGTTGCATATCTGAATTTCCCAGAAAAAGACCAACTGGAATTTAATGTGTAACTTAGCATGGAATTGAATTGGTGCGGCTGACTAAAAGTGAATGGGTAATATCCGAGTCCATCACCATCATTTATTATTACATCCATGTAGGAATAACTTACAATTCCATGCCACTTTTTATTTAGTTTTTGATTTAAACTAATATCGATACCATTTCCCCAACCATAGCCATTATTATTTCTCAAAACACTTGAAGCTATCGGAGTAACAATGATATTATCGAAATCCTTATACCATAATTCAATCATAAATCTCAGGTTTGGATTAATTTGATTTTTATAGGAAATTACTGTTTGAGTAATTTTTTCTAAATTTAAACTTTCCGTATTCGGGAGATCCGCTAGGTCTGAATAAACAGGCTCTTGATAATAAATACCTGCTGCAATTGATAGCTGTTGTTTCGGATTAATTGCAAAATTAAAGGATGCCCTAGGGGAGATTTTAATCTCATTTGAGAAACCGAAATATTCCAATCGAATTCCCGATTGAATATCCCAAACTTTATTTATTTTAAAGATATAATTACCAAATAAAACGGATGTAAAGTTGGTTTTTTCAGTATTTGCATTTACCAAATCCTTCGAGACAACTTGATAATTCAAATTTGGGTTAAATAATTGATTCCTTCTGAAAATGTAATTAGTATCATTGAGTAACAAGTTGCGAGTGTTTGAAAGTCGAATAAATTCAGTTTCTATACCAAGATGTAATCTATTTGAAGTGTTAAAGTTTAAATTTAGTAGTGAGCGAAAACCAATTTTAGATTCAGAATAGGACTGAGTTTGAATTTCCTTGTTAAATGGAATTTCTGATCTATTGATATTTCCGTTTGAATCTTTTGTTGGAAACGCCTTACCCACTTTAACTTCAGAGTTATATTGATTAAAGTATAAAACATTTCGCCACTGATGTTTTCCAATTTGCGATTGTAGATTTAATCCCAAGGTTGTTTTATTTCTCTTAAAATTGGGTAGATAAAGCAAGTTTAATGGCTCATCAGCTTCTACATTTTTTACGGTACGAACAAATGATTCTGGGTTAATCATTCCTATAATATTTAATTTATTCTTTTCATTAATCTTAGTTGAGGATTTAAAAATAAGATCTCCATAAATGGGCAAACCTAAGTTTTCAAGTCCAATTACTTTAACCAAAGGAAGAAAGTTCTGATATCGAGCTGAAATGAATAGGGTAGTTTTCTTTGAAAATCCGCTGGGACCATCGTAATTGATATTTAATCCAAGTAAATCTATTTGTCCGTCATAAATACCATTAAAACGATTCCCTTCTTTAATGGTTAAGCCCAAATAAGAAGCACTTTTTCGACCATATTCAGAACTAAAACCACCTCCTTGGAAACGAGCATTTTCAATAACTCTGGGTGCAAAAATACTAAATCGACCACCATTGGGATCGTTGAAAAAACTATTGCCTTCCAGATGTCCAACTTCGGTTAATGGAATATCATCAACTAAATAAACATTGTCTCTTACTCCCTGTCCTCTTACTGCAATAGCCGAGTATATGCCACCGCTACTAGTCACACCTGGCAACATTCCAATTGCTCTAAAAATATCACCTTGAGCACCTGGATTTGACGATATTTCTTCTCTGCTGAATTCAAAACTTGAAACATTTCTAGCTGTAGAATGAAATCGATTTACTTTGATATTCACAGTATCTACCAAATCTAACTCCGTTGGAAGTAATTCAATGTTGAGTTCAATGGTTTTATTCGGTAAAATTACTATGTCATCGATTCGTTTGGTTTCATAACCAATTGCACTGATTAATAATGTATAATTTCCAATGTTTAATTGGTTGATTTCATAATATCCATTGAATGATGTAATTCTTGGCTTGTTTTCTGGAATTATCTGAATGTATGCTTCATTGATTTTGGAACGGGTTATTTGGTCCGTTATATTTCCGATAATGTTCCCCTTTCGGCTCAATGTTTGTATTTCATTCATTGAAATGCTCGAAGGAATTGCGTTTTGAGAATAGAGCAAATTGCATGTCAAATAAAAGATTAATGAAAAGATTTGCAGAATCAATTTGAATGGTGTTGAACTCATTTTACAAAATGACTTCAAAAAAATCTCAAAAAAACAGACTTTAGTCTATTTTACACTTGTATTTTTAGCACTTTGGATCTTACTCTTCCGAAAACATCTTTATGTAAATGCAAGTAATTCGCTAGTACTTTGGCTGTTAATAATTTAGTTAAATGTGGTTTTTCTTTATAAAGCCATAAAATTCGCTGTTCTGCTGTTTTTGATGCAATGATTTGCGATTGTTTAATGGATTCAAAATAGAGCTCTCTTAAAATTTGACGATAAATTTCTCCAAACTCCGGTGCGAATTTTAGCATTTCTTGAAAACTGAACTTATCCAAATACCAAAGAACACAATCTGTAAGACAAATGTATTCTTCTTTAGAAGGTGTTTCATGTTCAAAACTTTCTAAATTGGAGCACCATTGGTTCTCAGTAGCTAAATCACGAGTCCAAATATTATCTTCAGAATCTAAATAACAAACTTGAATCATTCCTCGTTCAATAAAGTAAACCGCTTGGCAAATTTCATTGAATTCAATCAAGCGTTCTCCCTTTTGAATAAGTTTAAATTTAAAATGTTTCAACACGGTATCTAAACCTTCAGGCACCGTATTGTTCAATCGTTCAATAATATGCGATTTTAGAACCAGGGGTTCCATACAAAAGAAGTTTGCATAGCATTTAGAATTTCAATACAATATTAACAAAAAGTCAATACTATTGATCTCTCAATAATATTACTTCAAATCCATGGCAGTGGAGCCCATCAAATAACCTTCAGTGAACACTTCAACGGTGTATTTACCTGGAGTTAATTTCTTGGTTGGCTTCCAAATCGTTGCTGGAATTTGCTTGGTTTCATTTTCAAATACTACCGATGTTTTGTACGAGTATTTTGTGGATTTTCCATCCGCTAAATCAGCAACTCCACCTTGACCATCGTTCATTAATGTTACACCTTCTGGTCCAGTGATTTTTACAAATACTGTGCGTTCGCCTTTTTCAGCAACGTTATTTTCATTGATGTTGAAGCTGATTCGCAATGCCTCAACGCCACGTGCTTTTAATGTGTTGGTTTCTTTGCGCGTTAATAATTGTTTTTTCAACGCTTCCACACGGATTTCAGAAGTGCTTAAACGCGCAGCTAAACTTTTCAATTTTCTGCCTTCAGCCGATAATTTATTGTTTTCACTGTATAAATCTTGGTTTACCGTTCTTAAACTATCGTTGTTGCTGCGCAACAAACTGTTTTCTTGTTCCAATTCAGCCAATTTTTTGGAAAGTTGTGCAATTTTGGAATTTAACTCGTCTACCAACATCTGATTGTTCTTGTCGTTTTTCTTTAACAAGAAGGTTAAACGAGCAATTTCACTTTTGCGTTTATTCAACTCATCGGACATCTGAAGGTTGTTTTCAGCCATAGCCGCTGAATCAGCGCGGAACTGCTCTAGCAATTGTTCTGCTGCACTTAACGCTTTTTCTTTTTCCGACAAACTTCCTTCCAACTTGGTTTTTTCAGCACTTAAGCCTTCTTTTTCAGTTTTACCGGATTGCCATAAATAGAAAAGGCCTAGGTTGAAAACCAATAAAATTAGAATTAGTACGTAAAGGATGGAGCGGTTGTTTCTCTCTTGTGTGGTCATTTCTTTTATTTTTTGTCGTTAATGTGTTTTTGTTGATTGTATTTTAGTCAAATTTCTAGGAATTTTGGGTGTTTTTCCTCAGAAAAAATGTAATTTTACACCTTTCTCAACAAAAATGCAAATTGAATCGTTATTGCCTGGATTATTATCGATTAAACCCAAGGTTTTTGAAGATCATAGGGGACATTTCTTTGAAAGCTTTAGGGAAGATGTTTTTCAACAACATGCACCGGGTGTTAAATTTGTTCAAGACAATCAAAGTTTATCCAACAAAGGAATTTTACGCGGATTGCATTTCCAAATAGCTCCGCACGCTCAAGGTAAATTGGTTCGAGTTATTAAGGGAGCCGTTTTAGATGTTGCCCTCGATATTCGAAAAAGTTCTCCCACCTACGGTCAATTCGTTGCCATTGAACTGAGTGGTACAAATTTTCAGATGATGTATATACCACCAGGATTTGCTCATGGCTTTTTAACCTTAGAAGATCAAACCATTTTTGCTTACAAATGCACCGACTATTACCATCCTGAATCCGAAGGTGGTGTATTGTGGAATTCACCCGAATTAAATATCCCTTGGAATATTGAAAATCCCACGTTATCGGCAAAAGATATGGTTTTACCTCGTTTTTCGGAATTCGATTCGCCATTTGAATAATACCAGAAGCCATGAGCAACGAATCGAATTTACTTCCATTTATATCCTCTGATGAGGATACTAAACTTACGTTAAGTGAATTGCAACTTTCAGTAGATCAGTGGATTAAAACCATCGGAGTCCGCTATTTTTCGGAATTGACCAATACAGCCATTTTGATGGAGGAAGTAGGTGAGTTAGCTCGATTGATGGCCCGCACCTATGGCGATCAGTCGTTTAAATCC
The DNA here is from genome assembly GCA_964592635.1 of uncultured Rhizobium sp. Lineage (GTDB taxonomy): Bacteria > Bacteroidota > Bacteroidia > NS11-12g > UBA955 > VMCP01. The sequence goes on along the minus strand of CAZQFZ010000058.1, from coordinate 10,819 downwards.
AATGAAGAGGGCAAGCAATTAGCCGATGAAATGGCCGACGTACTTTGGGTATTGGTCTGTTTGGCCAATCAAACCGGTGTGAATCTCACTGAAGCCGTTCAAAAGAATATAGAGAAAAAAACAAATCGCGACTCCGAAAGACACAAAAACAACGAAAAGCTGAAAAATTCAAAACCTTAAGTCGGTTAATTTGTTTCTGTAACAGCTGAAATTTGTTAATTTTGTAGAAGGAATGTCTTTTAATTCAATCGTTTTGTGTAAGCTTTACATCGAATAATCCTGATATTAATGGATGTTTTACAGGTATTTCGCATCCCAAGAATCCTTTTTAAAACGAACAATCCTTATTCAGAACAAACCATCCAGTTACAAAAACATATTTCACAAGTTAAACATATTCAACTCACTTAAACCCATAAAAATTGTCAGAATCATCCCTTCATAAACGAAAAACCGATCATATCGAATTGGCATTTCAATCACAATCGAGTGAAAATGATCATCGATTTTATTATGAACCCGTTTTAGGCGGAGATATTCGAACTACACAACTGCCTAAATTGACCATTGCAAATAAAACTTTGCAAGCCCCAATTTGGGTAAGTAGTATGACAGGCGGTGCTGAAAAAGCTAAATTGATTAACCAAAATCTGGCAAAAGCAGTAGCTCGTTATGGTTTGGGGATGGGATTGGGTTCTTGTCGTCCAGTTTTAGAACAAAAAGAAACCGCAGCCGATTTTGCGGTAAGGAAATTCATAGGAGATCAGCCTTTATTTGCCAACTTGGGAATAGCTCAATTGGAAGAGTTGATCGCTGAAAATCAATTGAGTAGGGTGGATGAAATGATCAAGCAACTGGAGTCTGATGGTTTGATCATTCACGTGAATCCTCTTCAAGAGTGGTTTCAACCCGAAGGCGACCGCTATTTACATCCCCCGATAGAAACCATTCAACGCGTCTTAGACCAAGCCAAGTATCCGGTTATGGTGAAGGAAGTGGGACAAGGAATGGGTCCCAAATCACTCAAAGCATTACTGAAATTGCCCCTGGAAGCTTTGGATTACGGTGCTTTTGGAGGAACGAATTTTTCACTGCTCGAAAATTTGAGAAGGGAAGATGTGCGCAAGGAATCTTGGGAATCGGCAACGAAAATTGGTCATACAGCAGTGGAAATGACAGATTGGATTTCGGGTTGGGAAAATGAACCGATTCAGGTAAAAAACATATTGGTTTCGGGCGGAATCAAAGGTTTTTTAGACGGATTTTACCACATTGAAAAATTGAATTCTCTTTCTCAAAAACACCAAATTGGCGTGGGTTATGCACAAGCAGCTCCGTTTTTGAAATACGCACTCTTAGGAGAAGAAGAATTGTTTGAATATATTGAAAGTCAATTGGATGGCCTAAGAATGGCACAAACCTACTTAACGATAAAAGAATGAAAAACGTTACACCTATATCCGGATTCAGTAAACTGAGTAAAGAAGCCAAAATGGAATGGCTTATTCAACATTTTACGGGAGAACCCGAAACCGCATTGAGCATGTTAAAAGGGTACTGGCATCAGCAACCCGAAGTTCAAAAATTACACGATGAATTCATTGAGAATACCATCAGTAATTATTATTTGCCCTTTGGTGTCGCTCCTAATTTTTTGATTAATAACGAGTTGTATGCGATTCCGTTGGCCATTGAAGAAAGTAGTGTGGTAGCAGCTGCGGCGAAAGCAGCAAACTTCTGGTTGGATCGAGGTGGATTTAAAGCCGAAGTTTTGGGTATGACCAAAATTGGACATGTGCATTTTCTTTGGAATCACAGTGAAGCAACGTCGTTTGATTTGATTCAATTTTTTGAAGAGAATAAAACCCGATTTTTTGAAGCCACCCAAGATATTACCAAAAATATGCGTCAGCGTGGAGGTGGAATTTTGGGATTGGAATTAATCGACAAAACCGAATCCGAAAACGATTATTACCAAATCGAAGTAAAATTCGATACACGCGACTCCATGGGCGCGAATTTCATCAATTCCTGTTTGGAAGCCATTGCAAAAGAATGGAAATCCATGGTTCAGGAATCATCCAATTTAGGGGATGTTACTATTGTGATGAGCATATTGAGTAACTTCACCCCAGAATGTGTGGTTCGTGCATCGGTTTCTTGCAAAATTGAAAACATCAATGAAGGCAGTGGAATTGGTAATCAGGAGTTTGCTGAAAAGTTTGTAAGAGCAATACGAATAGCAACGGTTGAACCCTATCGTGCAGTTACACACAACAAAGGCATCATGAACGGAATTGATTCCGTTATCATAGCAACAGGCAATGATTTTAGAGCAACGGAAGCGTGTGCGCATGCCTATGCCGCGAAAGATGGAAAATACACTTCATTGACTCACGCCGAAATACGGGGTGATGAATTCCATTTTTGGTTGGAATTGCCACTTTCCATTGGTACGGTGGGCGGAATCACGTCCTTGCACCCCATGGTTAAATTCGCACATGAATTGTTGGGATATCCTTCCGCAGAGGATTTGATGAAAATCATTGCTGTGGCGGGTTTGGCGCAGAATTTTAGTGCCGTTCGTTCATTGATCACTTCGGGAATTCAAAAAGGACACATGAAAATGCACCTGTTGAACATCCTCAATCAACTCGAAGCTACGGAAGATGAAAAGAAAATCATCGTGGAATACTTCAAAGATAAAGTGGTAAGTTACAGCGCTACGGTTGAAGCCTTTTCTAAAGTTAGAGGCGGAGCATTGTCGCTGAAATCCAATTGATGGCGTTATAAATTTCGGTAAATAGAAGTAAATAAAAGCAAATAGAATAAGTAAGAATGCAATCGTATTATGCTCCTGGAAAGATACTTTTGGTGGGTGAATATGCCGTAACCAAAGGATTTGAGGGATTGGCAGTTCCGGTTAAAGCGGGACAATGGATGGATGTTTGGGAGTTTAATTCACCGGGGAATGCGGAAGATCGTTTGATTTTTAATGCATTGGATTTGCATGGCGCTACTTGGTTTTCAGAATCATTTGATATCGAATTTCTGAAGCGGAATTCCGCGAATGCTAGAATTTCTGAAGATTCCAAACAAACCGCCAATGCTGAGAATGCCAGTATTTCTAATGATTCCAAACAAACCGCGAATGCTGCAGAAATTTCCTACACTGAAGATTCTCCAAGCACAAACTCACTCACCGATTCAGAGGATTCTCATTTGCTGAAGGTACTTGCTTTGGTGGATCCAACATTTTGGAAACCAGGAAAATCGTACCGTTTTGAAACGCGTTTGGAATTTCATCGAAACAGTGGGTTGGGCAGCAGCAGTACGTTTATTGAACTATTGTCTCGATATTTCAAATTGGATCCCTTTCAGGTGCAGGATAAGGTTTTCGGGGGAAGTGGATACGATGTAGCCATAGCAGCCGTGCAAAAACCGTTGATTTTCTGGCGTACCGAAAACGACATCCATTTTCGTCAATGGAGCTTGAATCCTGAATTGACTAAAGATTGGAAAGTGGTGTTCTTGGGTAACAAAGTTAATTCTAGAACCAGCACTTCACAGGTGAACGACATGTTGGATGATTTGGCTAAGGATGAAAACTACCAAATGCAAATCCAAAAAATCATTGAAATTGTGCGTGATGCCAAGGAATTGATGGCCGTTGAAACGGGAATTGAAATGTACCAAATGTTTTTATCGCAGCTTTTGGGAATGGTAACGCCTTACACCTTTTTTGGTGTAAAACCGCTCCCGCGCGGCGTATG
>CAZQFZ010000058.1:0-6946 GCA_964592635.1 uncultured Rhizobium sp. | reverse complement strand
AAGAATGTCACAAAGTAATTTAGAACACAAAACAGTAACGTATCGTTGTCCAAGCAACATTGCATTGGTAAAATACTGGGGCAAGAAAGAAGGGGGAGTGCAATTGCCGGCTAATCCTTCGATTAGTTGGACGCTAAACGATTTATTTGCGGAAACCACTGTAATAGCGTCCCCCAAAAAAGGAGAAAATTCTCAGATTGAATTCTTTTTAGATGGAAAATCGAAGCCATCGTTTGAGCCTAAAATTCATACTTTTTTGCAAAGAATATCCTCCATTGTTCCTGCTGCTACTCAGTGGGATTTGAGAATTGAATCCAGCAATAATTTTCCTCACGGTGCGGGTATTGCGAGTTCTGCTGCAGGTTTTGGTGCTTTGGCGTTATGTATCGTGGATTTGGAGGGAATCCTGGAAACGGGAACTCCAGAATTTTATCAAAAAGTGAGTATTTGCGCACGCTTGGGATCAGGAAGTGCTTGTAGAAGCATGTTTGAAGGTGCCGGCGTTTGGGGCAAATTAAGTAGTATACCGGGAAGTTCAGATGAATATGCCATTGCGTTTCCGTTCAGTGTTAGTGAGAAATTGTTGCATTGGAAAGACGCAGTTCTGATTGTAGATGATGGCGAAAAAACAGTGAGCAGCACTCAAGGACACGATTTGTTAAAATTGCATGCTTACGCTCAAGCTCGATTCGAACAAGCGAATAAAAATCTTACGGAACTGTCAGAAGTATTGCAACAAGGTAATGTTTCCAGATTCGTGGAATTAATAGAATCGGAAGCCTTGCAATTGCACGCCATGATGATGTCGTCGATTCCTTATTACATGCTGATTCGTCCGAACACATTGGCTATAATTGAGTTAATTTGGAAAAAGCGCAGAGAAACCAATTGGGAAATGGCATTCACTTTAGATGCCGGCGCTAATGTTCATTTGTTGTATAATTCAAAACAAGAAGCCGATGTAATGAACTTTATTAACGCTAAATTGTTACCATATTGCAAAAACCAATTGTATCTTTGCAGTGCAATGGGTGGAGGCCCTACCAAAATAAACTAAAATGTCGTCGAAAGCTGTCTTGAAAGATTCCTTGTTTTATGCCAAAATATTATTGTTTGGGGAATACGGAATTATTGAGGATTCAATGGGATTGAGCATTCCATTTGAACACTTTCAAGGCCGTTTTGATGTAGCACCCACAGGTGCAGAAACCGAATCTCAAATCAAATCCAACCGCAACATTGTAAAGTATGTTAAACATTTAAAGGATATGCACTTCAACGGTGAATTACCCTTTAAAATGGATTTCGCACGCTTGGAATCCGATTTGGAAAGCGGTTTGTATTTTGATAGTAGCATACCTCAAGGATTTGGAGTAGGATCCTCGGGGGCATTGGTTGCCGCCTTGTACAAAAACTACACCATCCATCCTATCACGGCCGACGACGTAATGATCGAGGAGAACTTAGCTGAGTTAAAATCCAATTTGGCCATTATGGAAAGCTATTTCCACGGTAAAAGTTCGGGTTTAGATCCGTTGATTTGTTATTTGAATTTGCCTATACTCATCAAAGGTAAAGGCAGTTTGGATACCGTAGGAATTCCGGTGGAAAATGCCCAAAGTAAGGGGGCTATTTTCTTGATGAATTCTGGATCCCCCGGAAAAACCAAAGGAATGGTGGAAATTTTCTTGGAACGTTTGAAAGAAGAAGGTTTCCGCAATATGGTGAAAACCGAATTAAAAAAACACAACGATCACGCCGTAAAACATTTCCTTAAAGGTGAAGTGAAACCATTATTGGAAAATGTGAAAGCGCTTTCTACTCTCTTTTTAAACAATTTTCAACCCATGATTCCCCAAAAATTCGAAGACGTTTGGAGAAAAGGAATTGAAACCAATTGTTATTACTTGAAACTCTGCGGCAGCGGCGGTGGAGGTTTTATTCTGGGCTTTACCGAAGATATTGATCGTGCAAAAGAAATGTTAAAAGGACATAACTTGCAGGTCATATACAAAATGTAATGTCGCCCATACAGCAGCAACGAATTATACGTTTTTTATTTTTTCTGGGAATTGTGCGCTGGTACAATATCCTTCTCGTTTTGCTCGCTCAATACATTACGGGTCTGTACATCCATTTAAGCCGTTTTCGAGGATATCTTATCTTTGGAAACTCCATGCACGGAAAAAATTCTGAACTACCAGTGCCATCGGATATTTCTATTTTACAGCGATTGAAATGGCTAAGTTTTGATTTTGTGGCAGATGAAACCCTGCACTTTATGGCCATCGCTACGGTTTTTACCGTGGCTTCCGCCTTCATCATAAACTACTTTTACGATGTAGATAAAGATTTGGTGAATCGTCCGAATATGGCGATCATGGGACAAGCCGTGGGAACCCGCCATCTAGCTAATTTGTATGTACTTTTCAATTCTTTGGGATTGATTTTCGCCTTTTTAGCCTCATTTAAAATTCTCTTGTTTTTTGTGGGATTCCAATTTTTATGCTGGTTTTATTCGCACAAATTGCAAAAAATACCTTTTGTTCGAGAAATTTCGTCTTCTTTGCTCACGTTATTGCCTCTTTTAGGCGGTTGGCTTCACATGGGTTTTGCCGATTGGGATTTGGTTTATTTTTTCAGCGCTCTGTGGGTGGTACTATTTAATAAAGATGTTTTAAAAGATCTCTTAGGACACCGGGGCAACTTGATTTTTGGATACAAAACGGCCGTGGTAGCAGTAGGAAGAAGTATGACTTCTTTTGGAATCGTAATGCTCAACGCAGGTGTGGTAGCATTTTTCTTTATCAGTCAATGGATTCTTGAAATTGGATTTGCATCGAACAATCCGGCCAATGTAACTTGGATTCAAACGTTTACTTCCAGTGGATTGATGGGTAGTTCTTCGGTATCTGTATTAGCGTCCTGGCTGATTTCTTGGGCTACCGTAAAGCAATCGGAAAAGTGGATTCGTTGGATGCTCAGACTACAGAAAGCCGTATTAATTTACCACATTGCAGGTATTGTTTTGGTGTTAATGCGCTATGCCATGAAGTACCAAATTTTCTGAAACTCGGTTTTTGAAAATACATTCATTTTAACTCCATAAGTTTAGAGCTTTACTCATCCTACCGGTATTGAAATTGTGAAGCTTCGTTGGGATTGAGTAACTTTGCCTAGTGTCGGAACGCATAACCATATTTGCAACTGTACTTTTACCGTTACCCTTACCCAAATTGTACACCTATCGTGTGCCGTTTGAGTGGAATGAGTTCATTGTCCCTGGTTTGCGTGTAGCTGTTGGATTTGGAGTTAAAAAGGTGTATTCAGGCATAGTTTGGGAATTATCAGAACAGCCGCCTGTGGGTTATCAAGCCAGTTACATCCTGGAAATATTAGACGATCAACCCATTGTTTCAGCCCAGCAAATGCAATTTTGGAATTGGATTTCCCAGTATTATATGTCTTTTTTGGGGGATGTTCTTTCGGTTGCACTTCCTGCAGGTTACCGGGTTCAATCGACCACTAAAATTACCTTGCATCCAGAATTTCAACCCGATGATTTGCCCGTACTCGACGATAAGGAAAACCAAATTCTGGCCTTATTAATTCAAGAAAAAACCATTACCGTAGACCAAGTGCAACAGTTGCTGAATCAAAAGTCAGTAATGAAGCACATCAAATCTATGTATATGAAAGGTGTGCTTTCCATGCACGAGGAACTCCGAGAGAATTATAAACCCAAAATTGTGGAAATGCTTGAGTTTTCGGCATTGTGGGACGATTCCGATGAAGCCAATACATTGTTGAATTCCCTCGAAAAAAAAGCACCCAAACAGTTCACCGCAATGATGCATCTGTTGGGAAAAGGTCGCAAATTAATGGAATTGAAATCAGCATTAGAAGGCACTGAAATTGGACGAGAAACGCTGAGGCAGTTAGAAAAAAAGGGGGCTATACATTTATTTAAGCAGCGTACCGAAAACTTAATTATTGGCGAATCATTGGGCGAGAAATTGCATTTAACTCCCGCGCAAGAAATTGCATCCCAAGAAATTGAAAAAGGATTTAAAGAAAATAAACACGTACTTCTTTATGGAGTAACCGGATCGGGTAAAACCTTGCTATACTTGGATTTTGCAGAAAAAATAGTACAGCAAGGAAAGCAAGTTTTGTTTCTGGTTCCCGAAGTGGCTCTTACCGAAAATCTGGTTGATCGCGTTCGTAAAAATATCAGTGTGGAAGTAGGTGTGTGGCATCATTATTATTCCACATCTGAACGAACCGAACTCTACGAAAAGGTCCGAAAAAGAGAAATAAATTTCGTGATTGGTACCCGCAGCGCGCTTTTTGCACCCTTCGTGGAATTGGGATTGATTGTTGTCGACGAAGAACATGAACCCGGCTACAAACAGTTCGAAAAACGTCCATTATTTCATGCGCGTGATGCCGCTTTTTACTTGGCCAAACAGCATCAGGCCCATGTTTTAATGGGTTCAGCAACACCGAGTTATGAAATGTGGCATTTGGCCGAAAAGCGACAAATACACAAAGTGGTACTCAAGCAGCGTTATGAACAACGCGATTTTGCAATGTGGCAATGGTTGAATATCAAGGAATTGAAAAAACAGAACCGGATGGAAGGACTGTTTTCGGATCCCATGATAGAAACGTTAACCGAATCGCTATCCAAGAAACATAAAATCATTGTTTATCACAATCGCAAGGGATATGCGCCCTATATTCAGTGCTCGCTGTGCGGACATACCACGGATTGCATTCAATGCGATATTTCATTAACCTATTATAAAAGTTCCAACAACCAACGCTGCGGTTACTGCGGTTTCCAACAGAGTTTGCCGAAAGTTTGTCCCGGTTGTGGGGGAAATGATTTCACCATGAAAGGTTCTGGTACAGAGAAAATGGTGGAAGAGTTGGGCATTTTGTTTCCCACGGCTCGAATTGCTCGTTTTGATCAACAAAGCATCAAAAAAAGAAGCGATTTCCAGAAAATTATCAATGATTTTCATCACGGGAACATTGATATTTTGGTGGGAACTCAATTGTTGGCCAAGGGAATTGATTTCGAAGATGTTTCGCTAATTGCAGTTCCAGATGGCGACATTTCATTGAACATTCCAGATTTTCGAAGTAATGAACGTGCCTTTCAGCAATTGTACCAATTGGCTGGCAGAGCGGGTAGAGGAAAGGTGTACGGTCAAATTGTGGTTCAAACCTATAAAACGGAGCACCCGGTATTTGAGTTTCTTCAAGCCGATGATTACGAGGGACTAGCAGAGCAGGAATTGGAATCCAGAAAAACATTTGAATATCCACCATTTGGACGATTGATAGAGATTTATGTCCGCCACAAAGAGGAGCAGTCGGCCATTACTGCGGCGATGGTTTTCAATAATTTGTTGCGTCCTGTTGTAGGGGAGCGGTTGTTGGGACCCATTACGCCTTCAGTTTCCAAAATAAAAAATCAGTATATTCAGCAGTTTTTGATCAAGTTTGATTCGGAAAAATACAATGCGGCTAAGGTGAAGGTTTTCTTGTTGCAGCAGAAAGATCGATTGTTACAGATGGACGGCATGAATGGAGTGGTGGTAGATTTCGTGGTGGATCCTTGATTTTAGGGTACGTTCCATTTTTTAGGTTTCGGGGGATGTTCATTCATCGCGAATAATGGTGCATTTATTGGGTAGTTGAGCAGGGGTTGATAAAATTCCGTATTTTTGTAATTAATTGAATATGGAAACTGAAGTTCTAGAAACCACGCAAACCAATGTTGATTTCCTTCCCCTAAACGGAACCGATCATATCGAGTTTTATGTAGGAAACGCAAAACAAAGTGCTTATTATTATCAAATGGCATGGGGCTATAAATTGGTAGCTTATGCAGGTCCTGAAACTGGATTGCGCGATCGTGCAAGTTATGTTTTGGAACAAGGGAAAATCCGATTGGTATTGACTACGGCCATGTCGCCCGATTCAGAAATTGCTCAACACCAGGTAAAACACGGTGATGGGGTTAAATTCTTGAGTTTGTGGGTGGATGATGCTACAAAAAGTTTCGAAGAAACCGTTAAACGCGGCGCTAAGCCCTACATGGAACCTACTCGTTTTGAGGACGAACACGGTTACGTAATTATTTCAGGAATTTACACCTACGGTGAAACCGTTCACAAATTTGTGGAACGTAGAAACTATTCTGGTCCATTCTTACCCGGTTATAAAGCACCCAATAACGCATTGGAAACCGTTCCTGTTGGATTGAAATACGTGGATCATTGCGTAGGAAACGTGGAATTGGGCGAAATGGATCAGTGGGTGAAGTTCTACGAAGATGTAATGGGATTCAAATTGCTTCTTACTTTCGATGATAAGGACATCAGCACCGAGTATTCTGCATTAATGAGTAAAGTGGTAAGTAACGGAAACGGATATATTAAGTTTCCAATCAACGAACCAGCTGAGGGTAAAAAGAAATCTCAGATTGAGGAATACATTGAATTTTACAAGGGTGCGGGAGTTCAGCACATAGCGGTTGAGGTTCACAGTATCATTGAAACGGTAGGCGAACTTCGCAGAAGAGGTGTTGAGTTTTTATACGTTCCAGAGAACTATTATGAGGATGTATTGGATCGTGTGGGACATATTGACGAAGATTTAGAGGCGTTGAAGAAATTGAATATTTTGATTGACCGCGATGAGGAAGGGTATTTGTTGCAGATTTTCACCAAGCCGGTAGAGGATCGTCCAACATTATTTTTCGAAATCATTCAGCGCAAGGGTGCAAAGTCATTCGGAAAAGGAAATTTCAAAGCGTTATTTGAAAGCATTGAGCGCGAGCAAGAAATCCGCGGAAACTTGTAATTAGATCGAGAACGATTTAATTCAGGAGTTCGAAATTTCTGGAGATTTTTAACATTGAATCTTCCTG
>CAZQFZ010000057.1:0-16249 GCA_964592635.1 uncultured Rhizobium sp. | reverse complement strand
CTTGACTCAAACCAAAATAAATCATGGTAGAATTGGCTCCATGCCACAACCCGCTGGTAAAAAACACCAGTATTACAGCCAATGCTAAACGCCATTTACCACAGCGATTTCCTCCAACAGGAATGAAGATATAATCTCTGAACCAAGTACTCAGGGAGATGTGCCATCGATGCCAAAATTCAGGGACACTGCCCGCTAGAAATGGTTTATTAAAATTATCCATCAAATCCACACCAAATAACTTTGCAGACCCTTGGGCCAATAGTGAATAACCGTAAAAATCGTAGTACACTTGAAAGGTAAACATGAATGTTGCTACCCAAGTGCTAAGTTGAGTGTACTTATTATGGTCGGAATAAAAACTGTCAACAACACCTGCTAGATTATCAGCAACTGCCACCTTTAAAAACATGCCATACAGCATCAACTGCAAACCCGAACGCAAATCGGATAATTTGGGACTATATTTTGCAAATAGTTGACTGTGTAACTTCCCAAAACGTTCAATCGGTCCAGCAACCAATTGAGGAAAGAAAGACACGAATAACATAAATTTAACGGGATTATTCTCTGGAATTTCATCTCCCCGATAAACGTCAACTACGTAACTGATGCTCTGAAATGTATAGAATGAAATGCCCGCTGGAATGGTGTATTTACCCAATTCAATAATCCATGCAGTACTCGAATGATGGTACATGCTTTTTGCCAATTGGCTATTTCCTAGCGCAAAATCAAAATACTTGAATAGAAATAACAAACCGATATCGGTAATAATGGCGGTCCACATCCAGGTAAGTTTCACTGATTTACTACTCGAAGCATACACTTGGCGTGCGCAAAACCAATCCAACAAACTGGTGAACAGCATTAATCCTGCAAACTCAATTTTCCAATATCCATAAAAAAAGTAACTGGCCAATAACAACCAGATCCAACGCAGTTTTTGAGGGATACTAAAGTAAAGTAACCAAACTACCGGTAAGAAAATCCAAAACTCCAGCGAATTAAACAGCACCGGGCAAATATAATCTACATGGAACTATTTGGACACGCTAAATTTAGATTTATAGGTATTCTGACCTGATTGAATACGGATAAAATAAATTCCTGAATTCAAAGTAGTCACATCCAGTTTTAACTGTTCAGCTTCCTTCTGAATCCACGAATTCTCGCCTAAGCTACCCGATTTCAATATTTTACCCGAAATATCTGCAATTTCAATCTTACACGAATTCAAATCCACAGAATTGGCAAAAAATGCAGAATTGAAATCTAAGTGAATTACCAATTCATCAGAAGCCGGCACTGGATAAATTTGTAAACCATACATATTTAATGCTCCAACACTGTTAACCTTTTTCACCAAAAATGGATTTTCCACCTTCTTCGAAGTATAAATACGATAATCACCAGCAGCAAAATTCAATCCTACGTTAACATCATTCACTTGAATGGAATCTCCAGTTAAATAATTATACCACCAACCTGTATTGGTAAACACCGGACTTTTAACTGAAGAAACTACATCAAAATTACCTACAACTATAGTTTGAAAATCACTGCCATTCAAAAACAAGCGTTTAAAACTTCCACCGGAAGAAAACGAATAACTTGCCGGAGAGTAAACCGAGGAATAATTGGTTTTTAAGTGATTAAACATAGCATGTTGGTAATACAAATCCGGACGATCACTGATTCCTGTCCAATAATCCCAGCGCGCAGGCTTTTCAACCAATCTGCAAGCATCGCTTACCGTTCCATCTTTGCACCAATTTATGGAATAATCATACCCCAATTCATCAAATTGCCAAATCATTTTAGGTCCGGGAACCAATTGTACAAATGCATAAGTCAACGCATTTCGCTTTAAATAGATTTCCTCTTTTTTAGTAGAATAGGTTCCAAAAGAATTACCGTACATCTTGGATTTGTAAGCCATACGTTCTTCATCGTGACTGGAAGCATATCCAACTAACGAATTGGGCTGCATTCCACGTTTAGAGTAATCAACCAGCCAACCAAAATCACTGGTGGAGGAATATCCCATAGCTGCTTCAGTTGCGTTATGCACGGCATTTCCCCAAGTCATCATTCCGCGTTTGGACAATTCTTGTTCTTCATCATTATCTGCAAAATGCTCCAATATGGTGTAAGCACCTGGCGAAATCGATTGAATGTGTTTATGGTAGTCATCTAAAGTATTGATACGAGCAGCATCATATCTTCCCCATGCGCTTACATCAGTACCATAATCCGTTTGAGTCAATCCTTTACTCAAGTCAAATCGAAATCCATCTACATGAAATTCTTCCAACCAGTATTCTAAAGTACGCTTTGTGTAGTATTTGGTAGCTGAAGTACTGTGATTTAAATCGTAACCTACATTGAATGGATGTTTTGCCGTAACATTGGCATAAGGACTACTATTTGATGGGCGGAAGTTCACCGGATCCCAATACAATTGACAAATTGGAGCACTTGAAAACGCATGATTATAAACCACATCCACAATTACTGCTATTCCTTTTTGATGACAAGCATCTACCAATTCTTTAAACGCGTTACGAGTACCGTAATACTTATCCAATGCCATATGAGAAGCTGGGTTATATCCCCAACTCAAGTTTCCTTCGAACTCCGTTAATGGCATAAATTCAATTGCATTAATTCCCAATCGTTTGAGGTATTCCAACGTATCTTGAATGCTTTTGAATGTTTGTGCTTTAGTAAAATCACGAATCAACAATTCATATATTACCAATTGTTCTTTTTTGGGACGGGTAAAATTCACTTTCGTCCAATTATATGGAGACGCACCCGGCTCCATTACAGTTACCCAACCTGTAGTTTTATTTTTGGGATACGATTTCAAATTAGGATAGGTAGTTTTGGGAATATATGCATCATCCCAATCATGAAGCATTAAGGGTGAAAATGGATCTGCAATCCGTAAATCTCCATTTACTAAATACTGATATCCCACTTCTTTACCCGGTGTTAACCCACTTATTTTTACCCAATAAACTTGTTTCGACACATCGTAATTCATAAAATACTTCACGTCTGGTTGCCAATCATTAAAATCACCAATAACGTAAACATAATTTTTATAGGGTGCATAGAGAACCAAATAAACCGTACTATCATCTACATAATTGATTCCTTGCTCTAAACCTGAGGGAAGTGCTAATTGCACAACCGAAGGATTTACAATAAAATTAACCGTATCACTTTTGGTCTCGGAGGATGTTGAAGCGTTTACAACAATTCTATGTTTGCCAATACTCAACCCTTTGAACTGGGCTTGCACACTGTCTTTGGATGAAACACTTCGATATAAATTACCATCCAATAACACTTCTAGATTAGCCAATTTACTGGCGTATGCCGATATACTAAATAGCGTAGAAGAACTACCCAATGTTGTTTTTTGCTCCGGCTGCACAATTTTCAACAATAAACCAGAATTTGCCGAATAAACATCATGGAAAATATCTCCACCATTAGAAGCCCTACCTACCTTGTTTCCCGATTGATCACGAAAAACAAATGCCATTTTCAAAATGGATTCACCATTTGCAAATGCACCACCCAGAGTATAAAACGACTTCATTTGAATTCTCAACGACCATAAATCATTACCCAAAGAATTCATTTTCACTCTACTATCATTGGTTCCCCAATTGCCCACTACATGGCGCCAATCAACCCCTGAACTTGATAATGTTGTTATCACACCAGTATGCGCAAAAACCTGAGTTGCACCTACCAAAGCACCATTTCCTAGTTTTGCATTGTAGTAAATTGTAACCGAATCCGTTTCTTTCGGAAAAATTGGATCCGTATAAACCACTTGCGACATTAAATCCGCTCCCAAAAAGAAAGCACAGAGAATCAATGTCTTGATTAGGTATATATTTCGTTTTAACATAATATAAGTGTCAATTTGACGCAAAGTAGTATAAAATTTCCATTCTTCCCTGTTTTACAAGGTTTATTTTCCAATAAATGACAATTATTTAACCTACCAATTGGTTTTAACTTCCAGTAAATAATTGATTTCCGTTAATCCATCAACAAATGGAATAAAATCCGACACCATCGCATTTTTGTTATTGATGAAGAGCCGAAGTTTTAACATTTCATTTTTACACTGTACGTCGTGATGCATTTCCATATGCAATTTACTAGCTCGCAAAATAGGAAGCACTTCTTCCAAGGTCAAACCCTCCATTTTTTCCATATCTCGATAAACAACCACCTTATCTTTTGCCCAGTATTCTACCACAAGCGGGGCATGGAAACAAGTCAACGGTTTGATATAAAATTCAGGCAAAAAAACATCATGTCCAAAATCCTCCACATGATTGTTTAAATCCCTCTTGGGCAAAAACGTGTCGTTTCGATTTACCTGTACATTTTTAATTTGCGGTATCCCTCCTACCCAATAATTAAGAACAGTCCCCAAGTCTAACTTAAGATCGTCCGCATCAGATAGTAACAGAATATTTCTCAAGGTATCATCTCCCATCCAATCAAACTTGATCAATACCCTCAAATTATTCGTCGTTTTTGGGGATGTTTTTATCGCATTTTCTTTTTTCGTTGTAATCGTTTCTCCGGTTGAAAATCCAGCATTCCTTTTTAGGGTTGTCATTGTTAAAGATATCCCTGAATCTTTCAAAGTGAGCTGTTGAAGCGGCAATTGGTTCGAATCAACAAGATTGTTCTCAAATACCTGACCTTGCTTGAAACGAGAAACATCAATTGAAGTAACACTATCAGGGTTATTTGTAAAACTATCACAGCAAAGGTCATTCCGGGTAATTTTCACCGCAAAGAATGGTTGGTCATTTCCTCCAACGAAACGTTCAAACAAAGAATTAGAGATAAAACCAGTTTCGAACTTTAGGAAAAATCGAGAACGTATCTCCCAAGGTATAAAGGAAACGTTTCCATTCGTGTCAGTAAATTTAAATGCATTCAAATATGCCTGATGGAATACTGAATCCCAATATTTCGAACTTTGCTGCTTTATTGAATCCTGCCTAGAAAATTGCGGCTGAGGTACACCGTTGGAGGCATTCAAACCCACTGCAAATATGGTTATACTGAATAAACAAAACCAATGAACTATTTTCATTTCAGGCAAATAGACACGCATGTTGGATATAGAATCGCACATTTTCAGAAGGAAATTGTGTCGAATCAATTGAACTATTTTACAAATTTGGCAGTATGCAGAATATTTCTGTTTATACCAATGAACTTAACCACCATACTATCATTGTCCACGTCCACTTTGGCAAATCCTGCAACCTTTTCTGCATATTGAGTTCTTGGAGTGCGATTCACGATGTCTCTAACCTCGGAACCTGCGCCAGATACAAAGTAATTCACTCCATTTTCAACATGATGCTGTAAATCGTGATCATGACCGGCAAAATAAACATCCACCTTATATTTTTCTAGTAGCGGTTTTAACATTTTTACCAATTCTGGATTATCTCCATGCATACCAGCAGAATAAACGGGATGATGACCTATTACTACTTTCCATTTTTCTTTGGAATTTGACAATGTGCGCTTGATCCATCGCCATTGTTTGGTCACATTTTGTTTGCCCAAATCAGAATACCCTTTTTTATGAGCTTGGTACTTTTCGATGAAAGGATTGGAATCGATAAACACAAAACGAACATTGTCTTTAGCAAAAGTATAATATCGGTCGGGCATTCTCCATCTACGACTCACTTTACTATATTCCAATTGAGCCTTGGGATTGCCGTAGTAATCGTGATTCCCCAAAACACCATACCACTCGCATTGCAAAGAATGTTGCTTATAAATATCTTCAAAAGCGTATTTCCAAAGAGGATCGTTCACGCTCTGAACTCCATTGGGATAAAAAGCATCGCCCGTATTAATCACAAACGCAGTTTTCTGTTTTTTAGCCATATCCGCCATGGATTCCGCTACCGGGATTTGAAAATATTCGCCATTCCTTCCCCAGTCACCAATAACAAAAAAAGTCAATTTTGAAGGTGTTCCAGCTGAAATTAGAGTCAATCCCAATGCCAAAAGCGGCATTGTGAGCATATTAAACTTTCTTTTCATATTAAAAAGTTTAAAAATACAACCAATAAGTTAAAAATGCCTACCTGTATGTTTGGAAGTTTTAAAAATAAAATCCACCCCTTTCATTGATTTTGCTTGCACAAACCAATTCCAATAGGAATTCCGAGGAACATCAATCTCCATTTTTCCCAAATAATATGCCGGCATTCCAGGTTTAGCATGATGCGCCTCATGCATATTAAAATTGAATAAAAACCACTTTTCAAAAAATGTACCCACATAAAAACTTCGAGTGTATTGAATTTGGTCTTTGTATGATAGGGGACGAACATTCTGTCCATTCGATACAGGTATTTCCACATGAGTATGTTGAGTTAGTATGATTAATTCTTTCCATACTAAACTCAATATAAACCCATAAACGATGGGTAAAAGAACGGAAACAGGGAAAATAGAAAATAGAACTATGTAAACCAGTATATAAATACCCATTTCCAACTTGATTCGATTCAATATTTCCTTTCGAACAAAACGATTAATTTTAAAAACGTTCCAATAATTACTAAACAAATAAACAAGATAGAAAATGGGTACAAACAACCACCAACAAACATTCACCAACCATTGAAGTGCTACCATTTTAGGAGGACCAACGGTTCGTTCGGTTGTGGGATCTTTATCTCTCCATCCCGTCCACCGATGATGCAAGTTATGCATATGCACCCAAGATGAAAAAGGGATAAAACTTAATAAACCGAAAATATATCCCCCGAAAAAATTCAAGCGCTTGCCTTTAAAAAAATTCAAATGCCCACACTCATGCAACAATATGAAAGTTTGGGTAAAAAAGAGCGACCAACTAATTACAACAACTACTTCACATTTGGATACCAGGGCCAATATGGCAAAAAGTAATGGTGACAATAGGTGTTTTAACGCTTCTGAATTGCTAGGTTCAAAAGTATTATCTAAAATCGTTGGCGCCACATTGCCGTTTACAGGATTCATCTTGTCTAATCATTAAGGGTTGTTGTACTTGATACTAATTTAATATTTCAATGCTATGAACGATTTTGGGCAAAACCCGAATTTATATAACTATTCATTGGAAAGGTTATTTTGCTTATTAAATTCCTGAACATACATGTGCTGCATTTGAGCCACATGGTGATCCAGTTTTTCAATTTCCCAATCTTTCGTGTCGATTTTCCCCATGAAACTTACACTCACAGTTCCTCGTTTAAATGGTCGAAATCTACTATACGGATTGGATTCTTCTGGGGTATGTATGAATAATGCAACAATGGGCATTCCACAATTGCAAGCCATATGATATACCCCTCTATTGAATTCTGCAATTCCATGAAAATGTGGCCTTGCGCCTTCAGAAGAACCGGCAACACTTACTCGTCTTCTCAAGATTCGTTGTTCTATTGTTTTGAAATAAGCCAATCTTCTCTCTCGATTTGACTTGGTAGGAATATACCATACACCGGTAGCCCAAGTAGTAAAAAACAAGGGCAAATACCAGTACATTTTCTCACTCAGCAGGAAATTCGTTCGAGTGAATCCCAAACTCATCAAAACCATTCCATCGAGAAATGAATTGTGGTTAAAGGTAATAAAAGTAGGTGTACCGAACTCTTTAAAATTTAAATTATTCACTATTTTAATTCTCAATACCCATAAAATTATTTTGCAGTAAATAGGTACTATAACCCGACGATTAAAATCGACCAACAATCCAAAAGATAATAACCAAATAGAAAATGCGAAAATCCCTCCAACCGTTAATACACCAAATGCCACAGTAAAACGGATAATGTTTAATAAACGTTCAATGATTGTATATTTCTTATTTAAACTAGACATGTTGCTCTTCGATTCAATTATCTGCTTTTTTACGACAAACAACGGTCTGCATCGATAGGTTTAAATATTTCTGTAGCCATATCACGGGTAGCCAGAAAAGTTGACTAAAAAAGTAAGGTATAACTATTTTATCCAAGTTCAAGCCCTTCCCAATAAATCGGAAATAAAAACCAGTAAAAATATAGAAGAACGGAGGAAATGCTCCATAGGGCAAATACGCTTCGACCTCAAATCCATGTTTCTCCATCATGGCAATAAACGATTTTTTATCGTAGAGTGCTGTATGCTGTGGACTTTGTACACCGGGCCATTTTCTACCAAACCAACTGAAAGTAACCGAGTCGAGCCGTGGAACTTCAATAACTAACTTTCCATTCGATTTTAACACACGATGAGCTGTTTCTAAGGTTTTATTGGGATCATAATCGTGTTCGAAAAAATGCCACATGGTGATTAGGTCATAATCATCGTTACTTAGATTTTGTTCGTAAAATAAACCTTCTTTGAAATCTATCTGATCAAATCCTGGGTAATGCGAACCATCTTTAAAATCAACTCCAACAATCTTACATTGTGTTTTTTTCTTCATGTGCAAAAGAAAGGTACCAACGGCACATCCAACATCCAACAGTTTTTTGGATGCATCCATTTTAATGAACTTTGCAACCAATTTTTCCTTGTCGCGATCATGTTTATTCATGGTCCATTCATAAACTGGTGTCAATATTCCAAAATCCGTTTTCTTTCTATGTGCAATGTATTCTTGGTCATAAAACTCCTTGATTGACTCCAGATCAAGTCTTGGATTCTGATAAACTAAACCACACTTCTCACATTTTACGTACAAGAACCCACCATCTTTTCCGGTTAAATCTTCCTCACCTATTAAAAATTCCTTGCAGTTATTGGAACCACAATGATAACAGTTTACTTCTTCGAATTTGTAATGTAGTGGGTTACCTAACTCCTTTATTCTTTTCAATGGATTGAAGCCTATCTGGCTCTTTTCATTATCTTGATTACTATTTTGATTCATTATTTTATCTATTATATTTCCTTCATTCTTTATTCATTCAAAGTACACCCAGGCCCATTAATTTCTGTTAAAATTCAATTTCTTCGAAACCCAAAACTCTATTAAAACAAAATGAAAAACGGCCACATTTTCAACACTATTACAAATAATTCCATTATCGTTCAGATTTGGAATCCCACAAAAACCAAAATTCCACAAATAAAAACCAAAACAAAATAACCCAAAGATCTGGCAAGCAACTTTTGCTGATTCGTCGTTAATTTCAAATCAGACAACCGTTCAAACAACAAAAACCCAAAAAAAATCAGCAATGCCACGCAGCACCGATACCATACCAACTGTTGGTTATCTTTGATTTTATTTAATTCAATATAATTTTGAAAGAGTACCAGATAAATAATTGGGTACTTGAAAAGAGGTAATAATTCTCTCCATCTCCAATACTTCAACAATGCCCTGTATGCAATCCAATTTAATCCAAGTAAAATGGCATACACAGTTCCAATTTTGGGATTTAACCACATAATCAGTGCAACCAACAACAAGGAATGTAAAAACAAAAATATCCATAAGGATTTACGCACCTCTATATTAGTATAATCCCGATTCGGTTTATTGATGTCATTTTTATACTGCATCAAATCATCAAACAAACGGAGTTGAAACAAGACCATTAATACTATCCCCACTGCAAATACAACTACATTCCATGAAACCCATGGCAACAAGAATATTCCCAACCAACACGCCAATAAAATGAACAACAGCATGGGCACACGCTGACAAAAATATGTAAACACCGATTCTACTATTGAATTTTTCATATTTATGCTGTTACGAATTTATTATTTGAACTCGACCCAAATCGGCATTCAATTCTACCCAATCGCCGTCCGTGAGTATTTGCGTTGCTCGTGTCACTCCAACCACCGCAGGAATACCAAATTCTCTCGATACAATTGCTCCGTGCGACAGCATTCCACCACGCTCGATAATCAGCCCACTGATCAAAGGAAATACCACGATCCAACCCGGATCCGTTTGGCGTGTTACTAAAATATCACCCGTTTGGATTTTATCCACTTCCGAAACCGATTCTAATACCACAATTCTGCCCTGCAATTTCCCGCCACAAGCGCACAATCCCAGCAAAACTCCCTCTTGATTTTCAATGGATTTATCCATCTGATCTTCTGATAGTTGAACTTCATTCGGAAGAGTAGGTTTACCGAGTTCTGTATAAAAATCATCCGGATAGATATTTTTTGACTCTTTATTCCATTCAAGTCGGCGGTTCATAATCAAGTCTTTTGTGAAACTCGGTGTTAAACTGGATGATTCGAGTAACTCAATCAATTCAAAATAAGTCAGAAACAGCACATCTTCGGATTGCTCTATGTATTTTTCACGCTGCAAAAATTTTCCTAATTGCAGTACACTCACTTTAAAATAATGGTATAATTCCGCTTGTTTTAATCGTGCTCTCTCACGGCACGCTATTCCTTTTTGCGCATTCAACAATACAAATTTCAATGTTAACTTAGCACCTAAAGATTTGAATATGTTCCATTTATAATGCTTGTCAATTTGCTTTAGAACGCGTTTCAACTCTAATTGCGATTCCTGGTACTTTTCATCTATTAGTTTCTGAGGATGCCCACTCGCAGTACGTTCATATTGCTGCAATAATTCAATAAAGCGAAACGGTTCATCCAAATAATTCACCGTTGTTAGCATCAATTCACCCGAACAACGGAACCCCCATTTCATTAGGTAATCTTTGATTTGAAAATACCAAATGGGTTGTTCTTTGGATATTTCTTCCCACGTCTGAGTAGCGCTTTGGGATTTGAACCTTTCTCTCCATTCATCATCACTCCGTATAGCCAAAATGATGTTATGCATATCAATTACTGGCTCTGTACTAATCAAATTTGGAATCGCTTGAATGAGTTTATTTTGAACTCCTATTCCTTGTTCCCCAAAAAACTTTGTACATAATTTCCCTAAAATACCGTGAAACACCATCGCATTAAAATCTGCCAACGATGCTTTAAACCAACGGTGCATTCGAATTTCAATAAAACCATGAAACAGCTCTCTATAATCTGAATAAGTGATTGCAGAATTTGCCGACCTTTGATATTGATTTACCATGTGTTCAAACTCCGTGACTTCTTTTTGTAACTTCCGATTGTACTTTAAAAATTCACGAATGAATTGAAGTTTCTCTTTCCATATCCCTGTCCGCTTTTCTGCTTTTCTACCATCTTGATATCCCACAAAATGATCAAACGAACCAATGAGCAAATCCGAAAATGCGGCCGAACTCAAAATTCGATGTATGGAACTCATGTTGTAATACATACGTGCACCAAAAGCCCCAATCACATTGGAATAATACACTTCCAATTCTCGAATTTTATTGGTGGGAACCTGAAATAAAATAGATAGGTTCTTGAAATAATGATAGTACGATTGTCGCGCAATCGAATACAATAGCGGTGTCATCGGATCAGGATAGTTCTCATTCACATTGGTGTTTGACCAAAAAACCGACATTCTTTTAGAGTGCGTCGTGATGGCTCGCGATTGCAGCAGGAAAAACTGATTGTCTTTTATGGCAAACTCTATATCGACAGCATGACGGTAAATTTGTTCGATTTTCAATACAAGCTGAATTCCTTGAAACAGGGCCTCAACAGAGAAATTCAATCCATTTTTCAATGTGTGGAAGCTTTCTCCTTGAGTTTCCATTTCCCACAAATTGATAAAATCATCGATATTGCAAGCGGTTTTATTTGAAGGATGCGGAATTTGCAAACTCCATGGCGTCACTTCCCCAGATACCAGTTGTTCGCCATGCCCACTTACCCATTCAACCAATAAGTGGTGATCGGATAAATGAGAACGCGAAAAAATCACACCGGCAAAATCGGGTTGTATGAGTTGTTGAATGATTACTGCCATACCATGCAGTTCTGCACCCGAATTTCTCCGATATGATTGCGAACGCTGGTTCCGATAGGAGTTCCAACATTTCAACATGGCATCCCAAACGCTTTGAGCAAATAAATCTGAATCCCTTTTTTCGGAAATTATACCTTTCCCATCTTTCTGTATTAAATCCTTTCTTATTGAGGGATTCTCAAAATCTTCCTTAGCCCTTTCATGTTTTGGATTCAATACCAAAAACGAATCCAACTGTCCAGCAAATGAATTTTCCAATGAATCCTCACCCAAAGCAGAACTTCTTACCATAACCCCTTCCCAATCCAACTCTGCAACCAACAAAAACAAATCTTCTTTGAATGATTGCCAATTTCCTATTAGCATATTTTCGGTAAGATCCAGATTGCTATCAATTGTTGAAGTGTCACAAAAATCCGAAAATGCATCCCACGAAATAGCAAAACCTGGAGGTACGGGCATATTGAACGATATCATTTTCGAAAGTTGTGCCGCCTTTCCTCCAAATTGCGATTCTGCTAAATTGTTGTTTAATGGATATATGTATTTCACAATGAGGATTTAATTCGAAGTTTAAACAACAGCCAGGCCAATGAAATATGAACCATCACACTGATAAGAAACAAGCTAAGCTGAATTTGACTGTCTAATTTCAAAACGCAACCATAAAATAAAACCACACCAAACGCTGAATCCGATTTGTCTAATAACATAAAAAACCATCGTTTAAAGGGTGTTTCTGCCAGTTCGCCAGCACCAATTCCCAATTGGCGTTTTATCCACGAATTCGGCAATTCAAAAATCAAATACATGAATCCCAACAATACACCCAATATACAAAATCCAATATATGAGCTCAAATCACCGAAAAACGAACTATTCAAAAAAAACACTCCGGTTTTTTCCCATTGCAACAGTTCCTCTTTCCTTATCCGCAATGACAACAAAATCGAAAAAAAACCATTCCATAAAACTATAATAACAACACCTCTCCAAGTTTTATTCTTCCCAAATGCACGTTCCCAAATTGGTATATTTAACCAAGACATTACATTTCGTTTGACCAAAATCATGTGAAGTACATTCGACAAAATCAAAGGAATTAACATGATTTCGATATGTTTATACAAATTCATCGCAATACAATATCATCATTTTGAACTTAATTTTCTTTTTTTATTTGAGTAGCATTGTATTTTTGAACATGATCCAATAACCAAATTGCGGTTCGCAAAACACGATTTGAAAATTCATACTTCACCACAATTCCTGCAACTTCATAAAAAATCAATCTCGTAGTAATCAATTCAATTAGTGCATATTCATAAGCTAAAAACCACTGCTTTCTGAATTGTAAAAAATCTTCAGCATCAAAATCCGACCATAACTCTTTAGCATCTTGAAAATGGTATTCCAAATAGCTAAACCAACTATCCTCACTCTTTTGAATTTCCAAAGTGAACGACAATAATTCCACAATATCTCTATGTGGATAGTCGATCACTGATAGCTCCCAATCGTAAATGACCAAATCCCCATTTAGCCGAACCCCCATGTTTCTCGAGTTAAAATCATTGTGAATAATGCACTTCGGAATCATCGGTAGTTGATTCGTCATTAATTTTAAACCTAGTGTGGCATCTACAAAACGACTCAGCTTTTCTGAATCCAAAAATTCTACTGTTTGTTGCTGTAGAATCCGGATAATTTGATTGTACAATTGATTGTTTTCCCAGGGTTTAAATTCAACAAACAAATCTTGTTCAGAAACCATAAGTTTATTCAGCAGCCTATGTGCCAATCCGATATCACTGATGGCCCACTGTATCGCATTTCGATTCCAATGTTCCGGGTGATTCTCACTGTTGAAAATAAACATATCCTTCTCATGAAGAAATTCTAACAAGAGCAAATGTATTTCTCGATCATCATCCCTTAAACTTCCATAGAAAGTAGGAGTAAATGGATACAACTCCTTATGAAGAAATTCGTAAATCTTGGATTCCTTTAAATGTGAATTCTTGTATTCCAAAGTTTCTCGGCATTGAGATATTAAATCGGCTAACTGCGCCTCAATCGATGCCGAAATCAAATGCAATCCTTTTATTACCTCCCCATCCGTGGCTTTGGATTTCAATAAAATACGCTGTTTATTCTCTGGGAAAGTGGACTCTTTTTCATTCAAAAAATTTAAAATTACTTCTTCGAAACCAATCAGTTTTTTTGTGGCCTTGGCAGCAATATGAGTCAAAATTCCATCCTCCGTCAAGGATGCGTCTTCCAAATATATTCCGGTTATTTTTTCTTTTTGGGGATGCTGTAACAGGGGAAGTAAAAATGCCTGATTCACCTCATGCCGCGTTAGCCATTCTACCGGTCGATTTCTTCCTAGCTTTTCATGCGCCTTTGCAAACTCTCCACTTACAATAGCCGCATACGTCGATAATTCCAATCCCAAAGCAAATCCCGCAATCAGTGAGGCGAACCGCTGTGATTTACCTGATCCTTTGCAACCCATCAATTCTAATGCTTCCGTTTGTTTCGGTAAATGAGTTCCTCCACCCACAGTTCCTACCACCAAATTAGGGAACGTAATTTGGGCGAATAACCCTTCAACGTGAGGATGTAATTCTAGAAACGCTACGCTTGATTCATGAATACAAGCCAAATCCTGCCCAGTAGAAACAAATATCGCGGCCACTGCATTGGCCGCGTTAATTGAATATCCAAGCATACCATTTTGCTTTGCCAATTTTTGAGAAGGACCAAAAACATGAAGCATTTTTTCTGATGTTGTGCGAAGCACCTCCCGAATATACTTCTCTTGAATGATTGCCGTTGCCGTTACGTGAATTCCTCTACCTTTCCGGCGATTGTAATCGGATAATTTTTTATCCGACGATCCATTCCCCTCTAAAATATAATTTACGCACTTCACTCCATGCAATCGATAGAACTCCTCAATAATAAATAACATGGCATGCCAAGTACATGTTGTGGTCATATTCTGCCCTGAGGCATCAGCAGTTTGGTAAAAAAATACCGTATGAACCCTCAAGCCGTCTTCAATAATATCTATTTCATCTAATTGAGCATAGTTGGAATAGCTTTCGGCCTTTTGCTTGATTTTTGCAAAATGCGTTTTTAAGAACCCAACAAAAATTCTCACTTCCTCCTCCTGGTCAAATTCAAACATGGGGGCTCTCGACATTCGTTGCCACTTTACCTCGCTTTTAAATCCACCACTCAAACTGATGGTTCTAGCTCCACGATTCATCGACGCTACCAAAGCTCCTTCCAGTGTGCCAACTGCTGCGAACACGGCCTCATCATTCCAAATTAATGGTCCAACCACCCCAACAGGAATTTCTACCGACCCAATATATGATTCAATATTCTTTTGAATATCTCCTAATTTTAGTGTAGTTGTGGGCAATCTATTCAAAGAATAACCCAATTTTACTAAATATTCAGTCCGCAATTGCGTTCCCAAATGAGTAACCAAACCTCGGCCTGGAACTATTCTCAGTTTCAAACTTTCACCTTGAATTTCAAGTTTGGAATTTCTACTTTTATGATTGGTATTGGATAGCACTTTTTTTATAAATTCAATAACCTGCAAATCAATCGAAAATTACTTTGCTTCAATTACGGAAAATCCGTAAACCCAATTTCATTTTTACGGAAAAATCCTAAAAATGATCTCTTCTATTCACCAAATCGCAAACATTTTACTTAACTTCTTGTTGACTGAGTCCTTCTAAAAATACGGTAATTACTACAATTTTTTGTTATTTTATGTAACATAAATTACACAAACAACCCAATTCGTCGAATATTCAAAGCATTTCATGTAAATTTGCAACATACTTTTACATTAAAATGAAAGTAGAAATTGCATTTAAACCAAATGAAAACAATATCGTTCGTAGCTTAGCCTCTTTAATTTCTTTTTATACGCATGTCTTATCGTACTTTCAAACACCCCATCTTCAAAACTAGAAATCGGATATACAAGTATTTCTACTTGCTCTTATTTATTGTTTTAGTGTTGCTTTGGTTTTATTTGATTATTTATGGATTGTATGCTCCTTGGCCAAACGAAAATCCTATCACATTCCGGATTTTTCACATTTTCATTATTTTGTTATCAATGGTATTCTTGTTCGTGTTCTTAGCAATATACACCAACGAACAAGATGAGAAACGATTCAATCGCTATTCCAAACAGAATCAAAACTTTATCCATAAAAAAACCACTTAATTAAGTGGTTTTTTATGGATTCTAGC
>CAZQFZ010000056.1:8519-16524 GCA_964592635.1 uncultured Rhizobium sp. | reverse complement strand
AAGACGGAAGTTTCTATGATTTATACCGAAATCGGGTTATTTTCCCGTTGATTGCAGTTAATGGAGCTATTGTTGGTTTTGCAGGCCGAGTGATGGGGAAAGTGGAGAACGCTCCCAAATACGTCAATTCGCCAGAAACGGTTTTATACAAGAAAAGTGATTTCCTATTCGCATTAAACCAAGCCAAAAATACCATCCGCAAAGAAGATAAGGCCTATTTGATGGAGGGTTATACGGATGTAATTACTCTGCATCAGTCGGGTATTACCAACGCGGTTGCTTCGAGTGGTACTGCCTTAACTCCTGGACAAATCCGATTGATCAAACGGTTTACCGATAACGCAACGGTAATTTACGATGGTGATGCGGCTGGAATGAAGGCATCGCTTCGTGGAATCAATTTGTTATTAGAAGAAGGATTGAATGTTCGCGTGGTTCCGATGCCAGACGGCGAAGACCCGGATTCGTACTGCAAAAAATTAGGTCCCGAAAAATTCAAAGAATACCTGGATTCGGCAGAAAAGAATTTCATTTTTTTCAAAGCCGAATTGCTGTTGCAAGGAACCGAAAACGATCCAATCCGAAAATCCGAAGCCATTTCAGATATCATTGAATCGGTGTCTTTAATTCAAGATCGATTAAAACGAGATGTTTTATTGACGAATTTAGAACCCATCTGCAATGTTAAGATTGATAATTTATACGCCGAACTAGCGAAGCAACTTCGCAAACAAGCCACCAAGGAGCACAGAGAGATGCTCTCAGAAGTGGATCTGCTTCTAAAGAATGCAGGTGTTGATCCATCCAATACAACGTATTCAGAACCCAAAACGTCTGCTCCAACTCAGTTTAACGTTGGTTTGAGTGGAAAGCTATCGGATGTACATCAGGAAATTGCCTTATTGAGATTGATTTTCTTGTACGGATCAGAGATGTTTGATGAACAATTGAAGTTGATTGATTTTATCATTTCAGAATACCGAGCGGATGAAGCATCCATAGCATTTAAAGATGAAACTACCCAATTCTTGATGCAATTTATCCTCGAATTGTATGATCAAAAGGGAGAGTGGCCCATGAAGGAGTTCTTTATCCAGCACACTGATAATCGAATTTCGGGATTTGCGGCCTCTGTTTTTTCTTCGGATTATCAATTGAGCAGTGCATTTGAAGGGAATTTGATTTATGTAAAACAGGAAGCAGAGAATTTCCGTCAAGAAGCGGTCGATATATTTCTGAATTTACGTAGAACCAAGATAGAAGAGCTGATTATTGCCACTCAAAAAATGTTGCTGGAACCAGAAGCCAACCATGAAGAAATTATGGAGTATTTGGATTATCTGAACACCATCAAAAAGGAAATTGCTAGTAAATTGGGTAATGTTGTTACTCGGATTTAAAGGGGGTATCCACCTTGAATTTGTCGAGTAGATAGTGGAGATGGTCGTTTAATTAGGTCGATTTCATTTTTTTTACCGAACTTCGCATTTTGTTTTGAATAAATACGTTAGCATATTTATTGTTTGGGGTTTGTCGTTGGTTTTGGTTTATCAAGCCTCTCACTTTAAACCGGAACACCCATTTCAAGGCGAGCGCCCTTTTGCCGTAAATAAGGTAAAAATTGAAGGGGATGAGTTGTTTATTGACTCGTTGGTATTGCCATTAAAATCGATTCCCAAAGTCCAAGAATTGCATACAGTGGCTAAATCCGTTGTTGGGAAATGGGCCAAATTATACACGGTATTAAAAATTGAGGAAAGCGGAAACGACGGGCAAAATTCGTTTTACGCTAGAGAATATTTCAATTTGGTTGGAATGCGCTTCCCCCGAAAAAGAAAAACTACAGCGGTGCGCAAAGGCAACGACCATTATGCGGTGTACGAAAACTGGTACGAGGGGATGGTGGATTTTAACTATTATTTGGAGTACATGGAGCGTTCATTTGAATTAAAACACGGACGCTTACCAAAATCTGAACGTGAGTTCATCAATCATATTTACGGCTCCTACAACGTATATTCCAAATGGAAAAACGATGTGTTCTACATCCTGAAAAATTTTAAGTATCAGTAATTAATTGATAGTGGTTTATTCTCCAGTTAATTGATTAAATATTTGACAAACCAATTAGGCACTTTCGACGTATCAAAAATATTAACATCTACTCCATCAGTTATTTCCGCAATTAAAATACTTGCTCTGTTGGAATTATCCCAGATATATGCTCTATGACTTAATTTAACTGCTGATTTTAATTGATTTAAACTTCTGAAATATCTGTTTCTAATTCTATCGGGTTTTACATCATGTCCATTTTGTGCCACTCTGACTTTAACACGACTTATATTTATTTCAGGATCTTCCGTAGCAATAAAATACAAATAAATTCTAAAATCTTTTTTTCTAGCTTGATTTAAAAAGCTCAACTTACTTTCATGACTCATTACAGTTTCATAAGTGAAGGAAATGTCATTTTCTAAAAGTTGTTGTCTAATAAATTCCGCTAAATCTGCTGCCAAATAAGAATCAATATGAGTATTTATGTGCAATACATTGTCTTTTAAATAAAACTTTTCCCATAAGTCGTTTTCATTTCTCAGTACTGGCGCAAACTGGCTCTCTTTAAAAAAGGCTCGTAGCTGATTTTCAGAAACTTTAAGATTATAGGAATTGAAAAGTAAAACTTTACTTTCTCTTAAACTGGCTTCTATATCGTCAGCATTTACATATATTCCGAATCCAATTTCCGAACGTAAACTGTTTATTATAGTAGTTTTACCCGAACCATTCGGACCCGCAAACACTCTTAACCGTTTACTGGTCATATTATTTTAATTTGAAATGCTCTTGTATTTTTATATTCGGCTTTTCAATGTCTTTCAGGAATTGCTTAGTTCCGTTTTTATTTATTTGGTATAGTTTCCCGTTTTCTTCAATGATTAATGGAACTTCGGTTTCAGATGCTTTTAGGTTGGCTTTAAATGTACCTAATATAGCCGCACCAATTATAGCACCTAATGCAGTTCCTTCCTCATGATTTTTGGATAAAATGGCTCCTAACGTTGCTCCAATAATACCCCCAGCAATTAATGATTGAAGTATTTCATCATCATTTTTCATAACTCAAATTTAAACAAATTTCACCAAAGTTTAAACTGATTTATCATTCAAACCAAAATCAATGATCCTAGTGTTAATGTATGTACAATTCTAATCAAATTCAGTTCATCTATGTATTCTACATCCTAAAATTTATTTATGGTCAAAATTATCTTTGTAATTTTAAAATGTAATATCCCACTGTTTCTGAAAAACTCACAATTTCCTTTTCTTTCCTTCAAAAATGAAGTAAATACTCAATGCAAATGCTGCAATAAAACTGATGCCATTAATCAAGAAAATGCGTTCAAAACTTTGATTCCAACGGGTTATCATCGTTCCAGCCAACAAACCACCCGCAATAATTCCCAACTCCAAAAACATAAATAACGTTGCCAACGAACGTCCTCGGTTTTCGGGTCCCGCTACATCCCCCGCCCAAGCAAATAAACTCGGCGCATTGAACCCCTGTCCAATTCCATACAGTATTGCACTCGTGTAAAAGTAAATCGGTGAATGTCCCGCAACCAATGAAAACATGGCAATGATCTGTAAAAATGTGCCTATGGCGGTCGACCATGCTCTGCCCAAAGAATCGGAAATTTTACCACTCACCAATCGGAATAACAACGAGAATCCAATATACCATGATAAATACAATCCCTTGTTCTTAAAACCCAACGACAAGGTATAATCTGGCATGATGGTTAATATTGTTCCCAATGAAATGCAAACAATCCACATAATAATTCCGGGTTTTAATGCCGGTTTGTAAATCAGATTCTTCCACGAAAATTCAAACTTTCTTTTGGATTCAACGGGCTTAGTTTCGGGCAAAGAATAGAACATCATCAAAGCTAAAACCGCTAACACCGCACTGCTTACAAATAACATGTCGCGACCATAATACAATGCAATCACAGCGCCTAACCCATATCCCAAAGATGTTCCTGCATTATTGAAAACCCCTTGCCAGCCCATGGCTCTTCCGCGATGAGTAGCTGGAATCACATCCGACGTAAATGCGGTGAAACCGGTGGGAGTAAATCCAGTTGAGAATCCGTGTATGATTCGAACCCATAAAAATCCTCCTATGGAACTCACAAAAGGATAAAATATACCAGCAATAATGCAAAATATACAACCTGCAATCATGGTCCATCTGCGTCCTACGTTATCGGTTAACCAACCGCTAAAAGGTCGAGCTACTAATGCAGAAATGGAAAACGCGGGAATGATCCATCCCAAATAATCATAACCCTTTAAATCCGTCAACATCGAGGATAATTCGGGTAATACAATATTAAACGATAGAAAAAACAGCAGAGAACCTATACACAATCGAATAAACGACGGAGGATAGGCGTCTGAAAAAAGTTTAAATTTCATATTTGGCAACCAAAGGCATAACACGTCCTTTTCCAAAAGCCTTCGTACTCACTCGAAGTATCGGCGGCGCTTGATATCGCTTGTATTCATTAGCATTTACTAATCGAATTACCTTTGCCACAACGGCAGCATCGTAACCTTCCATAACGATTTCATCGTGACCCTTCTTTTCTTCGATATACAACCGTAAAATTCCGTCTAATATAGGGTAGGGCGGAAGGGAGTCAGAATCTTTTTGATCGGGACGAAGTTCTGCACTCGGTTCTTTTTCGATGATGTTTCGGGGGAATTTACCCTGGCTGGAAAACAAATATTCCGACAGCGCATACACTTGGGTTTTATAAACATCCCCAATAACGGAAAGACTTCCGCATAAATCGCCGTATAACGTGGAATATCCGACCGACATTTCACTTTTGTTGCTGGTATTTAACAGAATATTTCCTTTCTTATTGCTAATGGCCATTAACAATACGGCTCTGGATCGGGCTTGTAAATTTTCTTCGGCCAAACCAACATCGGTGCCATCGAATACGGGTTTTAACGTATGTTCATAGGCTCCGTGAACGTCTTCAATAGGTAAAATGAGGTGTTCATTGCCCAAATTATGGCATAATTCTAGGGCATCGCTTACACTTCCTTCGGAAGAATATCTCGATGGCATGAGCACAGCGAGTACGTTTTCCGCACCCAAGGCTTCAACCGCTAAATGTTGAACCAATGCACTGTCGATACCACCCGAAGCTCCCAAAACGGCCTTTTTGAAGCCCATTTTCTGGAAATAATCGCGAATACCAAATACCAATGCTTTGTGAAGCAATGCAACATGATCTGTTCCAACCGTTAAATTGGAATTTTCCACTGAAAAGTAACCATAATTGAAATCCAAGGTAGCAACCGCTTCCTCAAATTCCGGCAGCTGAACCGAAATATCTCCGTTGGGATTTACTGCTTTGCTGCTGCCATCAAACAACAATTCTGTATGCATTCCTATTTGATTTACATACAAAACGGGAATTTTATATCGATTCACTTGGCCGCTGAATACGCGATTTCTATGCGACTGTTTTCCTAAATTGAACGGCGAAGCCGATGGATTGATTATAATGTCAGCACCCAGTGATTTTAATTGTTCAGCGGGACTGGTTGTGTATTCAAAATCATTGTATTGATCCCACAAATCCTCGCAAATGGCTATGCCGATTTTAACTCCTTGAAATTCAATTATGGATGATTCTCGAGCGGGCTCAAAATATCGAGCTTCGGTGAATACATCGTACGTTGGGAGAAGGGTTTTGGGGATGATTTTTTCGATTCTGCCGTTGTTCATAAAACAGGCAACGTTTTGCAATAATCGACCTTTGTTGGGATTGCGAACTACACCGCCAACAATGGCAGCAATTCCTTGGCAACTCTGAGCAACTACTTCCAAACTTTGTTCGCATTTTTCGATAAAATACGGATAGTCCAACAAGTCTTCAGGCATGTAGCCACACACCGACATTTCAGAAAAAACCACCAAGTCAGATCCCTGACGCTTGGCGTTAAAAATAACATCGGCGATTTTCGAGGTGTTACCTTCGAAATCGCCGATCTTAAAGTTCAGTTGTGCTATTGTGATTTTCAAATCAAGAGCGAAAATACGGCTCTTTAAAACATCAAACCAACTTGGAAGGATAAAAAGTTATGTCTTCCGCTGTATTTGTCGTCTTTTAACATGTCCGTGAACCCATTGTCGAATTTCAATGCTCCTACCAAACGAAGACGCTCACTCAATGGATATTCAATACCAGCTGCCCAAATTAGCGACATTCTAAAAGCTGAAACATCATCTAGAAAGTCCATATTGTCGTTGGAATTATCACCACCATTAAAGTCGAAATTCCCATTGGATGTACTGTTCGGATTGTGGGAAGTTAAATTGGTGCCTTCATAAATGTTGGGATCGGCAGTTGTTTTTAAACGAGTGCTTGTTAAGAAACTGGGAGCTAATCCTGCTTGGAAAAAATACTTCATTCCACCGATTTCGTCGGTTTTAAATTTAACCATGATGGGAATTTGAAGCATTTGAAGGTTGTAATCGAATTGAACATTAGAAAAAGTGTCTTCATTGGAACCTTTAATGTTTAACAACGTTCCCATTTGTTGCAATTTAACTGGAGCAGAAGTAATTAATATATCTGTGCTCAAAAAATAATTTCCCACGCTACCTAATTGATAATCACCAGTTAAGCCGTATGAAAACCCCAGGCCTAAGCCATTATTTTCCATAGCGCCGTCCTGGATTTTTGCCCAGGCAAAATTTGGACTAATTTTGAAGCCGAATGAAAATTGTGCTTGGGCAGCAGAGAACCCTCCAAAACCCAAAAGCAATACAGCGAATAAACCTTTCTTTTTCATTTGTCGTTTTAATGTTATGCAAAAAAACAAGATTTTAAACAAAACATGGATTTTAGCTACCATAATTGCTACTTATTTGCTCACATCCTGTGGGGGAAAACAAGCAAAACCCGTAAAAATTGAGTATGTGGATTTTGTTGAACAATTGGATCAATTATCTCAAAAACATTGCGGTGTTGCTGAATTGAATCAAATTCGTTCTCAACATCCCTTGTTTTTTAAAGTGTGGTTTTCTGAAATAATGGACTATTCAAAATTTGTGAATTTTCCAGATAGTGTAATTGCTGATCGTTTTAATTATTGGGTTCAAGTGAATCGACCGGTTTTTCAATCACTCAAAAAACATTATTCCATTCATAAATCGTGGAAACCTTCTTTGGAGCAGCAGTGGGGTAATTTAACTCAAAGACTACCCAATACTCCCGTTCCTGTGGTGTATGGTTACATGTCGCAATTTTCGAACTACAACACGTTTACCATCCCCCAAGAAAAAATAATCAAACAAAAAGACACGGTAACAACGCCATTAATTTTAGGGTTTTCCAAGGAAATGTTTATGAACGATACGTTTCCATTGTACAAAGCCTTAGACGTTCCTTCGTTTTATGAACGTTACAACGATCCCAAACAAATTCCTACCATGATGATTTGGAATTATTTGAACAGCACGTATGCCCCTCAACATCGAATTAAAACGATGATTGACCAAATGATGTTTGATGGTAAAATGTGGGCCCTGCTTGTTGAAATAAGCGATCAAACCAACTCGTACGATATTTTGGGATATACGCAAACGGAATGGGCTATGATGGAAAAAGAACAAGGTCAAATTTGGAAGCATTTTCTCGATCAAAAAGCCTTATTCAGCTCGGATTTTAACGAATATCGCCGATATTTCGTGTACGGAAATAAAACATTCGGTGCGGGAATTCCAGCCGATTGTCCACCTATGATTGGTAGTTTTATCGGCATGAAAGTCATTCAGAAATATCAATCGGAAACCGGTGCAAGCTGGGAAGAGATTTTCAAAGAAACCGATGCAGCAAAAATCCTAAGAATTTCAGGCTACAACCCGGTTCGATAGTTCGATTCTACTTTAATTTTAAACCCGAATCTG
>CAZQFZ010000056.1:0-8419 GCA_964592635.1 uncultured Rhizobium sp. | reverse complement strand
AGGCTACAACCCGGTTCGATAGTTCGATTCTACTTTAATTTTAAACCCGAATCTGAACTTAGATCGAGTTCATTTCCCAAGCCAACCCAATCAGAATTACAACCATGAATCCCATCAAAGAATACTTACAAGAACGATTAAAAAACAACCATTTTATTAACCACATCGGTTTAGTACTTGAGGATGTTGAAACTGGACGTGCTACCATGTCGATCGATATCGAGAAACACCACTTGCAGCAGAATGGATTTATGCACGGAGGGGTAACCGCAACCTTGTGTGATGTGGTTACCGGAATTGCAGCCTATACCGCAGTAAAAGAAGGTAAAAATGTAGTAACGGCGGATTTAAAAATCAGTTATTTGAATCCATCGACCTCCAAAAAAGTTTGGGCAGAAGGCAAAGTGCGCAAATCGGGAAATTTCTTGGTTTTTTGTGAAGGCGAAGTGTACGATTTGTTCGAAGATGGCAGCCGAAAACTTGTGGCAACCTGCACATCCATCATGGCCGCTGTAGATATTCCGGTCGTTCCGTCGTAAATTTGGAGCCTTATGTCCACACAATACAGAGATGTACTTTACTCCAATTACCACAGCACTCAGAGCGGACGTGCCAGTTTAACCGACGCAAAGTCGCTATTTGAGCGTGAAAAATGGCGGTTTCAACTGGAATTATTGCCTTTAATGAGCTCGGTTTCCAAAACTGCGCGAATTTTTGATATGGGTTGTGGTAGTGGAAGTCTTCTTTCCGTTTTGGGGGACAATGGATTCCAGAACGCCTTCGGAATGGATTTAAGTCAAGAGCAAGTCGATTTGGCTCATAAAATGGGAGTTTCGCAAGTACAGTTGGGAAATGCTCTCGATTTTATTAAAAATTCAACTGAACCATTCGATGTAATTACAGGTACAGATATCATAGAGCACTTCACAAAAGATGAATTGGTGGATTTACTTCAAACCATTCAATCTAAGCTCAAGCCCGGTGGAAAGGCCATTTTCAGAACTCCGAATTTAGATGCTCCATTTGCTTCGGTATTTGCTAATGGCGATTTTACACATGAAAATTACCTCAATGCATCGTCGGCACAACAAGTTCATTTGGCCTGCGGATTTCAACAAGTACACGTGTATGCATCCAAAATGAACATCCAAAACCCTGTTAAAGAATTCATCCGAAAGTGTATTGCTATGCCCATGTTTATTCACTATAAACTGGCTCTATTCGCATCGGGTAGAAGTACACAAAATGTCCTGTTTTCACCCAACATGATTATTGTTGCTGAAAATTAAGGACGTTCACCAATTATATTTAAATACTGAATAATTTCGACGGAAATTGCATCAAATAGACTGAAATAATGAGTAAAAAAATTGCATTAATTACCGGAGCAACTTCCGGAATTGGTAAAGCCACAGCAGAATTGCTCTTGCAAAACGGTTATAAAGTGATAATTACGGGTCGTAGAGAAGATCGTTTGAAAGAATTTCAATCCCATTATCCACAAAACGATGTACATACATTGAATTTCGATATTCGTAACGAGCAAAGTGTGTTAGATGCCTTAAATATCCTGCCCGAAGATTGGAAAAATATAGATGTTTTGGTTAATAATGCTGGATTGGCATTGGGGTTATCGCAATTCTACGATGGAAGTACCGATCATTGGGATACCATGATTGATACCAACGTCAAGGGATTGTTGTACATTTCTCGTGCAGTTTCTCGGGGGATGAAAGAACGTAAATCCGGACATATTGTAAACATCGGATCCATAGCGGGAAAGGAAGTTTACAACAACGGAAATGTATATTGTGCAACTAAACACGCCGTAGATGCATTAACCAAGGCTATGCGCTTGGAATTAGCTGCTTTTGAAGTACGAGTTACCGGTGTGCACCCCGGTGCGGTTGAAACCGAATTCAGTATCGTGCGATTCGAAGGCGATGAGCAACGTGCAAAAACGGTGTATCAGGGATTTGAAAATTTAGTGGCAGCTGATATCGCCGACGCAGTTTACTACGCCGTTTCTCGTCCTGCACACGTGAATATCAATGATTTAGTGATCATGCCTACAGCTCAACCTCAAGCCGGTTTGATTCACAGAAATAGTTGATCCATTTCCAAAACCATTACCCAATGAGCAATAAAAACAAGAATAAACAAGGCATTGTGTATTCAACCAATCCCGATTATCAATACCAATACGATGAGGATCAGGAGCAGGATACTCTTCCCCCGGAACAACAAAAATTGTACGTTAGAAGAGAAATGCGCAACGGAAAACCCACAGTTGTAATCAAAGAGTTCATCGGAAAAGCCGACGATTTGAAGTCGCTCGAAAAACAATTGAAAACTTTTTGCGGAGTTGGTGGTTCTTCTAAAGATGGCGACATACTTATTCAAGGGGATTTGGTTGATCGCGTTAAGTCTTTCTTGCACAGCAAGGGATACAAAACCAAAGGATAATTGGTTCGGTTCAGGATCGAATCATTCGTCTAACGCTTCGACAAACGATCAAAATTCAATCGATATGAACTCGGAAATCAACAATAACACTCAAAATGGGACAAAACCCTCCAATTCAGAGCCCAAATTAGATACGTGTTACTTAGGCGGGGGATGTTTTTGGTGCTTGGATGCAGTGTACCGAAACATGAAGGGCATAGAAAAAGTAATTTGTGGGTATTCCAACGGATTGGTTGCTCGACCAACATACCGCGAAGTATGCACGGGCAGAACCCAGTGTGTTGAGGTCGTAAAGATTGTTTTTAATACAGAACAGACTTCCTTCGAAGAAATATTAACGGTATTTTGGCGAATTCATGATCCTACAACATTAAACCGACAAGGAAACGATTTAGGAACACAATACCGAAGCGGAATTTATTACACCGATGAAAAGCAAAAGCGTTTGGCGGAATTAAGCAAAGCAGCAGCTCAAGAATCGGGATTGTGGAAGGATCCAATTGTTACTGAAATTGTGCCTATCACTAAGTATTCTGACGCGGAAGAATACCACCAAAATTACTTTGAAACCAATCCCAACCAACCTTATTGTGTTTATGTGGTGGGTGAAAAAGTGGAGAAATTTAAGAAACTGTTCAAGGAAAAGTTAAAATAACACGTTTATTCGGCATTTGAGTTACCCAAATATTACTTTTTTTCGTGCAAACGAGCGTTTAACAAGGAAATTCCTGTACCAATGAGGAAACCGGTTAAAACGTCGGAGGTGTAATGTTTACCAGCAGCAATTCGCATTCCGCCAGTGGTTAAAGCCAATCCAACCGATGCCCAAGCCACAGGTTTTGTCCATTTGCCGCCATCGTAACGGTACGCATACAACATGGCCGTTGTTGCCGCCGCTGCTGTGAATGAACTGTGACCACTAAAAAACGAGTAATGATCGTCGTTATTGCCCGATTCAACATAGTTAGGATGTTGAGTTAGCGGACGTTTGCGCTGCACCAACAATTTTACTGATTGAGTAAAATTGGTCGTTATAATTAAATTTTGAGCCAATAAATTGGCGTAGTTCCATTCTATTTTTTGTTTCTGGGGATTCAAGGCTGGAAGAGCCGATAAAAAAGCGGTCGACATCAGAATCCAGTCGGAATGGCCAGCTATTTTTCCGTTGTAAGGCATGGGTTTCACTCGGTCCAATCCTGGAACGGTCCAGAAACTGGGTGAATGAGAAATATTTTTTTCTAACAAATAATTCCCACCATACCAAATAATGCCAGTACTGTAGATACTGATTTCTTGGTTTCTTGAACTTCCTAGGGTGGGGCCGCTTAAACTTTGACTTTTACTGTCATTGACACTCAATAAATTAATGCACAAAATACAAAGTGTCATTTTTACACCATGAAAAGCCGTTTTTATATTTAAATAATTGAATGTCATTATTTTAAATTGTTTTTATATCCAATGAACGCTGCAAAACCACAAATAATTGATGTGCGTAATTATCAACATTAAACTCCCAAGGAAATGATGAGATTACCACAAAGCAATGGTAATTTTGCACCGTCAAATATACATAGTTTATTTTATGATGAATAACCAAGAGCTGATTTCAGCCATTCGCAACAGTGCGAGCCAAGTGTATGAGAACTTGACTACCGAAGAACTTGTTCAAAAAGCTTTAGAAAGAAACGAAGGTCAACTTACTGACAAAGCAGCTCTTGCTGCAGACACCGGCGAATTTACCGGACGCAGTCCCAAAGACAAATTTTTAGTAAAAGACGAAACTACTGAAAACACAGCATGGTGGGGCAATGTGAATCAGCCAATTTCTCCAGAGAAATTCGATTCATTGTTGAATCGCGTTGTGGATCACTTAGGAAGTAAAGAAATCTTTATCCGTCATGCATACGCATGTGCAGATCCAGAATACCGTTTAAATATTCAAGTGGTAACTGAAAGTGCTTACCAGAATTTATTCGCGAAGCACCTTTTCTTGAGACCAACTCCATCGGAAGTTGCAGTTCAACCAACAGAATGGTTGATCATTGCGGCTCCAACTTTCAAAGCCAACGGCGCAGAAGACGGAGTTCGTCAGCACAATTTTACCATTGTAAACATGACCCGCAAAATCATTTTGATCGGTGGTTCAGGTTACACGGGTGAAATCAAGAAAGGAATTTTTGGCGTCTTGAATTACATCCTTCCTCAAGAAAGAGGGGTGTTGAGCATGCACTGCTCTGCTAATATCGGTGAAGCTGGCGATACTGCTGTTTTCTTCGGTTTGAGCGGAACGGGTAAAACTACATTGTCTGCAGATCCTAACCGTAAATTGATCGGTGATGATGAACACGGATGGTCTGACAAAGCGGTTTTCAATTTTGAAGGTGGTTGCTACGCAAAATGCGTAAACCTAACCGAAGAAAAAGAACCACAAATTTGGAATGCAATTAAACACGGGGCTTTGGTAGAAAACGTTCGTTTCTTCGAAGGTACCAACTCTCCAAATTACGATGATATTTCCGTTACCGAAAATACCCGCGTAGCATACCCAATTGAATATATCGACAATATTGCAGTACCTTCTGTTGGTGATGCTCCTAAGAATATTTTCTTCTTAACTGCTGATGCATTCGGTGTGTTGCCTCCAATTTCTAAATTGACACCGGGTCAAGCTATGTATCACTTCATAAGCGGTTATACAGCTAAAGTTGCAGGTACCGAAGCTGGTGTTACCGAACCTCAAGCTACATTCTCTGCGTGTTTTGGACAAGCTTTCTTGCCATTGCACCCAGCTAAATACGCTGAAATGTTAGGTAAAAAATTGACAGAAAACCCCAATATCAACGTTTGGTTGGTGAATACCGGTTGGACAGGTGGTCCTTACGGTGTGGGTAATCGTATGAAATTAAGCTACACCCGCGCTATGATTACCGCAGCTTTGGAAGGACAATTGAACGGTTCATTTACTCAACACCCTGTGTTCGGTATGATGATGCCTGACGCTTGTCCGAATGTTCCTGCTGAATTGTTGCACCCTCGTAATACATGGGCAGATGCCGATGCTTACGATGCACAATGCCAAAAATTATCGCAATTATTCAACGACAACTTCCAGAAGTTTGCCGATGGATCCAGCGAAGAAATTAAAGCAGCAGCACCCAAATTAGCGAACGCACAATAACTATTCGACAACATAGTCATCTCGGAGATGGTTTCAATTCAATACGCTTTTTGTAGCCGTTGAAATGAACCAAACTACCTAGATGAAAAGCAAAAGGTCATCCCAATGGGTGGCCTTTTGTTCTTTTTATGCAAATCCCCCAAAATCATTAATCGGATTCAATATCTTTGCAGTAATTATGAGCAACTCATCGCTTGAGATCAAAAAACAATTCTTAGATTTTTTCGCTTCAAAAGGACATAAAGTAGTTCCTTCAGCTCCAATCGTGGTTAAAGGGGATCCAACCCTGATGTTTACCAACGCGGGAATGAACCAATTTAAAGATTATTTCTTAGGCAATGCAGTGGCCAATGATACCCGTGTAGCCAACAGTCAAAAATGCTTACGCGTTAGTGGAAAGCACAATGATTTAGACGAAGTTGGACACGATCATTATCACCATACCATGTTTGAAATGTTGGGTAACTGGAGTTTTGGTGATTACTTTAAAAAAGATGCCATCAATTGGGCTTGGGAATTATTAACTGAAGTGTACCAATTACCCAAAGACCGTTTGTATGTTACGGTTTTTGAAGGAAGTCCCGAAGAAGGCATTCCTTTTGATCAAGAAGCTCACGATATCTGGGCAGAATTAATATCCCCCGAAAGAATAATTAAGGGGAATAAAAAGGATAATTTTTGGGAAATGGGGGATACGGGGCCGTGCGGACCTTGTACCGAAATCCATTTCGACATGCGCAGTGATGCTGAAAGAGCACAATTGGATGGCGCAAAATTGGTGAACAACGACGATCCTCAGGTTATCGAAATCTGGAATAATGTATTCATGGAATTCAATCGCAAAGCCGATGGAAGTTTGGAATTTTTGCCAGCAAAACACGTGGATACCGGAATGGGTTTTGAACGTTTGGTTAGAGCCATTCAAGGTAAATCGTCGAATTACGATACAGACATTTTCCAATTTATCATTCAAAAAACTTCGGAATTATGCGGTATTTCCTATGGTGCAGATGAACATAAAGACATCGCATTTCGCGTAATTGCTGACCACATTCGTGCCGTAAGTATGGTAATTGCCGATGGTCAAATTCCATCCAATACCGGTGCTGGTTATGTGGTGCGTAGAATTTTACGTCGTGCCGTGAGATACGGTTACAGCTATTTGGAATTTCAAAAACCATTTCTTCATGAATTGGTAGCGTCGTTAGCAGAATACTTCAAAGATTCTTTCCCCGAATTGGAACAACAAAAAGAATTTGTTGCGAAAGTTATCCGCGAAGAAGAAGCTTCGTTTTTCAGAACATTAAGTACCGGTGTACAAAAATTGCAATCTTATTTCGCAGAAAATCCGGGACAAGGAATTTCGGGGAACATGGCATTTGAGTTGTACGATACTTACGGATTCCCGATTGATTTAACTGAGATTTTTGCTCGCGAAAATAAAGTTTCGGTGGATTTGGAAGGTTTTGAATCGGCATTGTTGCAACAAAAAGAGCGCAGTAAAGCAGATGCAAAAAAAGAAACGGGCGATTGGAACGTACTAATGGAATCGGCGGAGGAAGTTTTCTGCGGTTACGATACCACAACCCAATCTACCAAGATTTCACGATATAGAAATGTTCAAACCAAAGGTAAGAATACCACTCAAATTGTGTTGGATTCTTGTCCATTTTACGCCGAAAGCGGTGGACAGGTTGGTGATACCGGATGGTTATTGGGCGAAGATGGCGAGAAAATTCGCATTGTTGATACGCACAAAGAAAACAAGTTGCACGTGTTGGTATCAGAAACGGAAATCAAGAATCCACAACAACTTTTCACAGCATCTGTTGATCAGAAAAGACGGGATGCTATTGCGTCTAACCACTCAGCTACTCACTTGATGCACAGTGCATTGAGGGAAGTTTTAGGTGATCATGTGGCGCAAAAAGGTAGTTTAGTGAATGATAAGATACTTCGTTTCGATTTTTCGCATTTTGGTAAAATGTCGGAAGATGAGTTGCAACGTGTAGAAGATCGAGTGAACCAAAAAATACGTGAGTCGATTCCTTTAATTGAGCACCGAAATATTCCCATTGAAGAGGCGAAACAACGTGGAGCTACAGCTCTTTTTGGTGAAAAGTACGGTGATTTTGTACGTGTAATTGAATTTGATCGCGAATATTCCATGGAATTATGCGGGGGAACACATGTTCCCAATACGGCTCAAATTGGATTGTTTAAATTGGTTTCCGAGGGAAGCGTAAGCGCAGGTGTTCGTCGTGTAGAAGCAGTAACCAGTGATGAAGCGTGGAATTTAATAAATTCCAAAATTCAGGAATTGGATCACATCAAATCGGTTTTGAATCAACCCAAAAATGCAGTAGATGCCATCCAAAAATTATTGGTTGAGAACCAGAATTTGCAGAAAAAAATGGAAGAATTCACCGCCATTCAAGTGTCTCAAATCAAAAAGGAATTATCGGGTAAATTTGAATCTTTAAATGGTGTAAATGTATTGGTAGCAGAGCTTTCATTGCCCAATGCCGATGCAGCCAAGCAATTGTGTTTTCAGTTGAAAAATGAATTTTCACCTGCTGCTATAGTTTTAGGATTTGTGGCTGAAGAAAAGCCCGGATTGGCTATTTACTTAGAAGAATCGTTGCTAGCGGAAAAATCCTGGAATGCATCTCAATTAGTTAGGGATTGTGGTAAATTCATACAAGGTGGAGGCGGAGGACAAGCGTTCTTTGCAACTGCCGGTGGTAAAGACATCTCAGGAATTCCCAATGC
>CAZQFZ010000055.1:0-16597 GCA_964592635.1 uncultured Rhizobium sp. | reverse complement strand
TAATTTTCGATAAGAAATACGGCGAATGGTTAGGTTGTCACATGATCGGTGAAGGAGTTACAGATATGATTGCTGAAGCCGTGGTTGCTCGTAACTTAGAAACAACGGGTATGGAAGTATTGAAATCAGTGCACCCTCACCCAACCATGAGTGAAGCAGTAATGGAAGCCGTTGCTCAAGCATACGACGAGTGCATCCATTTATAAAATAAATAACCTGTTCGTTTTCATCGTTAAACGAATAATCTTAGTTTACCTAACACCCATTCTGCGGTTATTTCACCAACGAATGGGTGTTTTTTTATTGCAAATCCCATTTATTCCTTCAACCAAATTCATTCACGTATCTTTGCAAAAATGCCAATACACGCTTTTA
The DNA here is from genome assembly GCA_964592635.1 of uncultured Rhizobium sp. Classification (GTDB taxonomy): domain Bacteria; phylum Bacteroidota; class Bacteroidia; order NS11-12g; family UBA955; genus VMCP01. Next base: position 16,222 of record CAZQFZ010000055.1, on the reverse strand, counting down.
CATTTAATCCTTTAGGGGAAAATACCTATATTGTTTGGGACGAATTTTCGAAAGAGGCGGCCATCATCGATGCCGGTATGTATGATAGAAATGAGTGCAATCAAATTACCGATTTCTTAAGCCAAAATCAGTTACAATTGAAATATTTGTTAGGAACACATGCGCATATCGACCACATCTTTGGAAATTGGTTTATCAAGCAAGAATTTCCTGATGTACCCTATCTACTCCATGCAGATGATGTTAAAATGATTCAACGCTCCGAAACTATGGCTGCACTTTGGAATCTTAATTACACCCCTTCCCCATTGCCAGACCAGTTTATTAATCATGGAGATAGCATTAACTTGGGGCAAACAGTATTAAAAATACGTTTCGTGCCGGGACATGCACCAGGACATGTAATTTTCATCAATGAATCTGAAAATTTTTCTGTGGTTGGTGATTGTGTTTTTCAAGGATCTATCGGCAGAACCGATTTACCTGGCGGAAATCACGATTTGCTTTTGGAAAAAATTAGAACAGAAATTTTTACCCTTCCCGAAGATATGAACTTATTCTGTGGTCACGGTCCTTCAACCACCGTAAGTAGAGAAATTAATACCAATCCGTTTTTCAATTAATCTCTATTAAACTTAAAATAGATATTCAATCAAATCCATTTTATCCAGAAAATTGTTGAATTGTTATGCTTTCCACTAAGTTAGATTATATTGCTCAATTATTGTGGGAAGCTGGAATTTCGAATTGGGTTATTTCTCCGGGTTCAAGAAATGCACCCGTGGTTGCAGCATTAATCAAACAAGGTCAATTCCAGCTGCATTCCGCACCCGATGAACGAAGCGCTGCATTTGTGGCACTTGGCATCTCACAAATAAATCAATATCCCGCCGGTTTTATTTGCACGAGCGGCTCTGCCTTGGTGAATGCTTTTCCCGCAGTTGTGGAAGCGTATTACCAGCGAATACCTTTATTCATCCTTTCAGCCGATAGGCCAGAAGATTTAATCGACCAATGGGATGGTCAAACTTTACGACAACCCGGTATTTTTGGTAGCTACGTTCGAGCAAGTTGGCACTGCAATCCCCGGATTGAATCCAATGAATCCCTTTGTCGTGGAATTTATCATTGCATACAATCAGCACTAAATCAAATTCCAGCTGCGGTACATTTAAATTTGGCACTTTCTGAGCCCATATATGAGGGAATTGAATCGCCATTTCAACATGCAGATTGCATAACTCCATTTGTTTATCAATCACAACAACCGAATAAAGTTGAATTCGATTCTGTTAGATCTTCCTTGTTTTTAAATGCCAGTGATTACCATCAGTTGCAGAAAGCCAAAAGAAGTAAAATCGCTATTCTCGTTGGCCAAAACCCTCCATCACCGTTAATCAAATCGGTTTTGTCGGAACTTCAACATTTTGTTCCCATTTTCACAGATATTTGCAGTTCTCAGAATCAATTGGGTTTAAAAAATTGGGATTGGGGGATTTTAAAACGCGAAATTCCGAATTCTTTACAACCCGAAGTATTGGTCAGCTTAGGCACGACTACGCTATCAAAACCCCTTAAACAATTCCTCAAAAAATCCAAGCCCAAACATGTTCATATTGGAGTGCACGACGAAGTGGGCAACCCATTCGAAACGCAACCCGAGCATTGGAAAGTACACGAGGCAGACTTTTTACAAGCCGTTTTAGAAATTATTCAAGGTTCCAATTTCAACTCTCATTTTCTTCATGAATGGATTGAGTTTATTCAAAATCAAACTTTAACTCCTGAATCATTGCCAGATCCTTTTGGTAACGAATTGAAGATAATGCAATTCATTTTTCAAACTGCACGTGAAAATTGCAATATTCATCTAGGAAATTCCATGTCGGTTCGATATGGAAGTTGGTCCGGACCAACCCGAGCTCAAGTGTATTCCAATCGAGGAGTGAGTGGTATCGACGGATGTTTAAGCACTGCTGTGGGAGCCGCAATTGCTTCCCCCGAAAAGAAAAACATCATAATTTTGGGTGATGTAAGTGCCATTTATGATTCGCATGCGCTTTGGACGAAATTGCCACCGAATTTAACTATTGTGGTTTACAATAATGGTGGCGGACGAATTTTTGACTGGATTGATGGGCCGAATAAACTTCCTCCACTACGTGAATTTATTCATACCCCGAGAACATTTGAATTTGAACATTTATGCAAATTGTACTCAGTTCCTCATCTCAAATTTTCAATCCTGCAAACCGTTGAAATCATCCAAGCGATCTATTTCGATTCTGAATTGAATACTTCAGAAAATTCAAAATTTAATCAAAATGCCACAGAAAACGCGAATTTCGTGGCCAATGAATGGGCAATTAGCCACAGTAAAAAATCTGTTCGGTTGATTGAGTTGACTATGTAATCCTACTAGTCAGGTGCAATTATTTACTCTGAGTTTCGATCAACCCTGATTACAAATTTTATTCAATTTTGCTCTTCAAAATTCTGATAATTCTGTATTTTATTGATACTTGAACTCCAATTAAAATCTACCTCGATCCATTTCGCGCTTAATGTCGCGATCCTTGATATCGTCGCGTTTATCAAAGGTTTTCTTCCCTTGCCCCAAACCAATTTCCAATTTCATCCAACCGCGCTCACCTTCAAATAATCGAATGGGAAAAACGGCATAACCTTTCGACTTGATTTTACTTTCAATACGACTAAGTTCTCGCTTGGTAAGCAACAATTTTCGCTCTCTAAGTGGTTCATGAGCATTGTAACTTGCCTGTTTCCATTCGGATATATGCATATTCTTCAAAAACAACTCTCCGTTGTTGAAATAGCAATATCCATCACCCATGTTTACCGAATTTGCACGAATAGACTTCACCTCAGGACCATTCAACTGCAGTCCAGCAATGAATTTTTCTTCAATATGGAAGTTAAATCCGGCTTTGCGGTTTACAATTTCGATCTTTTTAGGGGATTTATCTTTAGCCATTGCTTACTTCAAAATTACGTCTTTTCATAGCGATTTCCTCAAAAAGTGATTGAATAAAGCGGCCCTATTTAAAAAACACGAACACTGAAAATACAAATTCAATCGACAACTATTGTATTGCCATTTACTTCAAACTTGCAATCAGACTTTCAACCTTTTCCTTTTTAAGGATGGCCTGTCCTTGTTCACCGTGTGCTATGACCCTATCTCCCACTTTCACTTGGAAATCGCAGTTGATTTTGTTGCCTGAAATCAAATTTACAGTTGCTGTGATTTTTACGGTTTCCCCCAACAAAGCAGGAGAAACATGTTTGATATTTAAAAAAGTACCTATTCCCTCTTCATCAGAATCTTTCATTTGAAGCACGAATTGTCTGCACGTCCACTCCGCATCCCTTCCTAAAGCAAAAGTAGAATAAAACGGATGCACCATTTGTCCTTGAAACGCAGCCAAATCCGACTCCTTAACCACAAATTCAAGCGAAACGCTATCGCCAATTTGATAAATAGACTTCATAGATATGTTTTGGGATTTGTTTTTTGGGGATGATTTTAAAATTGGACCTATTCTTCAGCACCCTCATTAGAAACCCACTCAGCCAAATTAAGAAATTTCTGAAATTATTTCCTTGGATTCGATTTCCAAATGACTGGCATCGTAGGTACAATCACCGTCTCTAACAATTACAATTTGAGGAGATTCGTGATGAACGCTGAGTTTTTCTGCGATGTAATTGGAAACATCTCTGTGTGCAATCAAATCCAAATAATAAAAGTCAGCAGTCTCAAGCACTTCTGCCTCAATGGATTTCAAGCGGTTTAAAGCCATGCTTGAAATAGAACATCGGGTTGAATGCTTAAAAAACACCACTGGTTTGATGGAAGAATGAGCAATCGCATCATCTACTTCCGTTATTCGAGTCAAATTTTTCCAGCCGTTAAGCATAGAAATCAACGCACTTGAAATGTTTTCTGACCCATTGAAGGACAACGGTCTTTTTTACGAGATCCGCAAGATGTAAACATCAACAATGCAATTCCAACGATAGCTATTAACTTTGTAGTCTTCATGATTTCTGAAATAGTTTACAAATTAAACGCATTTGACAGCAATTTTGTTGCTTTATCAGAAATATTTACCGCAGAAAGTGCAAAAAAGACTCCCTCAATCGGTGAATTACAAAAAAAATACGGTGAATTCTTACCTATTGCCTTAGAACAGTTAAAACTTCAAGATAAAGTAAAAAAGAAATTACCTTATTGGGTAGATTCCCGCTGCTTGTTCGAACAACGTGCCTTTGAGCAAAGTACATCCCAAACAGTGGCTGTTTGGAAAGCCAACTTCTTTAAAGCTACGCATGTGTTAAGTTTAACTGGTGGTTTTGGAGTAGATGATTGGGCATGGCTAAATACCGGAGCAAAAGTAATTTCTACCGACCCCAATAAGACACTCAATCATTTGGTTCGTTGCAATATGCAGCGTTTATTAACTGAAAATCGATCATTTATCCGATTCGATCAAACCGCAGAAGATCTCCTCGCAAACCCCAATTTTTCAAACAGCATTCCATCCCCAAAAACCAAAGATTATAGAGTTTATATAGACCCTGACCGACGAAAAGGCGAAGACCGATTGGGGGGGAAAGCAAAAGAATTCTCTCCCAATTTTATTGATATAATCAAAACTCACTATTCTGAATTCAAAACATGGTTGGTGAAACTTAGTCCCATGACAGATATTCATTTTTTACAAAAGGAATTGAATTTCCCGACTCGATTTTACACGGTGTTTTATCAGGGCGAAGTAAAAGAATTATTGATAGAATTGGGCACTGAAATTAATGGTCCCAACGAATTCAAATCCATTTACTTGCAAAATTATCATCTACACCAAGGACTCTCGGCTGAGACTAAAGGAGATTTCGATATTTGGGATGGACAGAGCATTGCAAAGTGGTTCGAATCTCAAACCGAAAATCCCTCTCAAAATTCACACAGGTACTTTTTCGAGCCGCATGGTGGTTTAAATTGTTTGGGATTAAACAAGACTTTTAAAGACTTTTTACAATCTCAAAATACAGGAAACACGTTTTTTATCTCTGCATTTCGGCTGCCGGCTTCGCTGGGAAGATCATTGATTATATACAATGAAACAAGTGGAAGTTTAAAGCAAATTAAACATTGGCTTACTTCCTTGGGGATTTCTAAAGCATCTTTAACCTCAAGGGAGTGTAAGGGATTGAATGCAGTTGAGATTCAAAAGAAACTGGGACTAACAGAGGGTGGAAAACACACTATTTTTATTACTCTGAAAAGTGGAATTTTCCATTGTTGGATTTGTGAAGTCGAAAAATAATTTGGAGGTAGTTTTTTTTCGATAAATTAGCTCTTAGAGTTTACACGAGACACATAATCCTCCAAAGCTGCCACCATACTAGGCATTCCAGGAGCGGGTGCTGGAATATCGAGAATTAAATTATGTTCTCGGATGGCCTGAGCCGTACTTTCACCGAAACCAGCAATTCGGGTATTATTTTGAACAAAATCTGGGAAGTTATCGTATAGAGATTTAATATCGGCAGGGCTAAAGAACACCAATATGTCGTAAAACACTTCTTTTAAATCGCTCAAATCCGAACTTACTGTTCTGTAGATAATGCATTCTGAAAAATCATACCCATTTTCATTGAAGAAATCGGGAATAGAGGGTTTTCTGATATCGCTACATGGAAAGAGGAATTTCTCTTTTTTGTGGTTTTTGAAAAGGGTTAAAAAGTCCTTTTCATTCCCTTTTGAAGTGAACATTTTTCTTTTTCTGGGAACGATATACTTTTGCACGTAATTGGAAACGTTTTCGTTAATGGAAAAGTACTTAGTTTCCGGCGACATTTCCACCTTCATTTCTGCCGCTAATGAGAAGAAATAATCAACCGCATTTTTGGAATTAAAAATGATGGAGGTAAAATCGGCAAAGTTGATTTTTTGCTTGCGAATTTCTTTGGGAGTTAATGGCTCAATATGAATGAACGCCCTAAAGTCCATGGTTAGTTTGTGTTTTTTTACAAATTCCTCATAAACGTTTCTTCCCGCCTCTGGCTGGGGCTGAGTAATGAGAATGCTCTTTACTTTTTTCTCTCTTTCTGGGGTCGTCATATTTTAAATTGAACTACTGAGAAACTTAAAAACAAGTAGGTAAGGAATTATTTCCAAGGTGCAAAGGTACAAAATTGTAATCAATGAAACGGCATTGTCTCTTAAAATTCCCCAAACTTGAAGAAGCAAACGGACTGATATCCAAACAATTAAAACGCCCCAAATCCATACAGAAAGTGTTTGATTTTGAGTTTCAGTGGCGTTGTAATAGATATAAAGAAAGGCCGGAAAGGTGAAGAAAGAAAAAACAAGATTGATGTTAATCTGCCGCTGCATTTGTCGGTACAACACCGAATAAATGCCTAAACTACTAGTAAATACGGTTTGTAAGAAATAGAAAATCAAAAGAAATCCGACAACGGTAATTAATAATAGTAGATAAATATAAAAATTATTGAGGCGGTTGTATTCGGATGTGATTAAACCCAACATGATACCTTGAGAAAACACCAAAACACCCAAAGCATAGGCGTGAATGGATCCAGCTGCTGAGGATATGGATTGTTCCAGCAATAAATCCTCAAAATAATAGGATTTCAAAAAGCCCTTTAATCTCAACTCAAATTGTTTTGAAAATGCAGATCTGAAATACAATAAATACAGTGCGATGAAAATACTGACACCGAAAAACCAAAACTTCCCCCTTGATTTTCTCAAATACGTTTCGTGAACAAAAGGATTAAACGGATCGTTCGAAATTCGTACCGTTTGATTGGGCGTTTGCAAGTTAAATGGGGCCAAAAAACGTTGTTTCTGCAACGGGTTTTTCAACGAATCTACAAAACGAAGTGATGGTATCATCTTCCAATTGAACAAGTTCGCGGCTGTATCAAGCGTAATATTGCTTTTACTTGTATCTGAATTCGTGTTTATTGATCCAATTGCATTGGGTGAAGATTGTGCGGAAAGCGACTGCAAAAACAGGGAATTCCATACAGAAGTGTTATTATTTTGGGGGATGACAAACAGATTGTAAGTAATTAAAAAAATGCAAATTAACCTCAAATATTGAGATAAAACACGCCGTTTGACTGCTTGAATCAATGAAAAAATCTGGCGTATTTTTTGCATAATGTGCAAAAATACATTTTTGAATGCAAACTTTCGCTGAACTTTGCTGAGTGCTGGGTTTATATTTCCATATTCCATTTTGCAGAAAGGCTTGCTCCTACTGCAATTTTCACTTTAGTACCTCACTGAAAAACAAAGCGAAAATGATTGATGCCATGATTCAGGAATTGGATATTCGTTACCAATGGCAACAACCCTTCATGAAACAATCCTTAACTACCTTGTATTTTGGTGGTGGAACGCCCTCTTTACTCGAATACAATGAGTTAGAATCCGTTTTAAAAAAAATACAAGAAATCTGGAATGTTCGCATGGATGAATTGTTGGAAGTTACCATCGAATGCAACCCAGAGGATGTTTCCCCAGAAAAAATCAAAGAATGGAAGAATTTGGGCTTCAATCGACTATCTGTAGGGCTTCAATCTTTGAATGATGAAGAATTAAAAGCCATGAATCGACATCACACGGCGGAGGAATCCAAAAAATGTATTGAAATTGCTTTGGAAGGTGGATTCGAAAATATCAGTGTTGACTTGATTTATGGTACCCCTTGGAAATCCAATAAAGATTGGGAGAACGAGCTGAATTGGGCTATAAAATCAGGGGTAACCCATTTAAGTTGTTATGCTCTAACTGTGGAAGAAAAAACCCTTTTACATCATCAAATAGAAAATCAACACCAAAAAGCGCCTTCGGATGAAAAAATGGTCCAACAATTTGAAATTTTAATTGACAAATTAATGGAATCGGGTTGGGATGATTACGAAATCAGCAACTTTTGCAAACCCGGATTCAATGCTTTGCATAACAGCAACTATTGGAAAAGGTTGCCTTATTTGGGGATTGGTCCCTCGGCTCATTCCTTTGATGGGAAATTTCAACGCAGTTGGAATGTTTCTAACAATGCAGAATACATGCGCTGTATCGAAAATAAAACCGTTTGGTACGAGCAAGAAGTATTAAATGAGATAGAAGTTTTTAATGAAACAATCATGACTGGTTTGAGAACCAAAGCAGGAATAGACAATGATATTTTTTCATCATTAAATGCCAAAAATATCCAAATATCCCACCAAAAAATTACAGATTTTAAACATTCCAATTGGCTGGAAGAAAGCGGCTCTAAAATCAGACTAACTCATTCTGGAAGATTGATTTCCGATTTTATTATTAGCGAGTTAATGATTGATTAAAATAATTAAAATTCATACAACGGAATTGTTTAATATTGCGTCAATATCTCAACATATTATAACTACCCCCATGATAAACAAAATCTCGTTTTCTAGCAAATTCGCCACAATTTTATTCACGTTGGTTGGTTTGTTGCAATCAACAATATTGCATTCTCAAAACGCGAAATATGGATTTTCTGTTAAAACAGAATGTTTGTATGCCCAAGCTACTTCTTACACCTACGACAGTAGCTGCCAAACTCTAACTTGGAGGGAGGCCGGCTCAACAAAAGTTTTGGGTTATGGCCCTGTTTTTAAAACCAAATATGCCCAAGCAGGTGGCTATACTTTGTGCCTGAAAATTGTAGATAATTGCAAAAAATGGGATACTTTGATTTGTTACCAATTTAAAGTGACAGATTGTCCGTGCGACACTCAAAAAATCACTTTTAAAATGGTGTACGACACTACCACTTGCGGGAAAGTAAAATTTAGCACCCCAGGCGCTACAAATACGATTAACGTTAAGAAATACAGTTACTCTTGGGATTTTTCCGATGGAACCACTTCTACCAACGGAGATCCTGCTCATACATTTACAGCAAACGGCTCATACAAAACTTGTGTAACTGTAAAATGGACGATTAGCGGTACCACAACCAATTGTACGCGTACCTTGTGTGAAACCGTTAAAATTGGTTGTTACAATACCAAAGACACCGGTAATTCGGGAGGTGGTAAAGATACTGCGTCAGGTAATGACTCCACTGGAAACGGGAAAGACTCCACCAATTATAGTAAATGCAATTGGTCGAAATTCTACTTTTACATGACTCCTTTGAACAACAGTTGCAATCGATATTTGATTAAAGTGATGAATGCGGATAGCTGTGTTTCCACTATGATTAAAGTTTCTCAAAACGACAGTGCTTTGATATTGCAAAAAGGCAGTTCTCTAGAATATACTTTTCCTAAAGACGGAACTTACGTGGTTTGTGTGAAAGGACTTAATAACTGTCAGAATTGCGACACCGTGATATGCAAATCCATTACCATTAAATGTACCTCCACATCCAAGTGCAATTGGAAAGCACGCGGATTAAAATTCATTGCTGTTAAAAACACAACCACCTGCGGCAAAGTTGTTTTTGAAGCGACTAATTTGAATGACACTTGCGTTAGCTACAAAATCGGTATGAATGGGGTTGTTTTATCGGAAAAGCGCGCCTACACTCATTATTTTACAAAGAATGGCACGTACAAAGTAGGATTAAAAGTCATTGACAAATGCAAAAGTTGCGACACTACCATTTGGTCAGAAGTAGGAATTGATTGCTTCCCCAAAGACTCAACCAACGGAGGTAATGATAGCACCCAGGGCAAAACCTGCGATTGGTCTAAATTTGATTTCACATACACCCAATCGAAAACCAATTGCAAACGATATATAATTAAAGCGAACACCCCAGATAGTTGTGTTACTTATAAATTGAAAGTGGTTAGTGGAAACACCGCTATTTACTTAGAAACTGGCTCGGTTCACGAATACACATTCCCAGCAAATGGGTACTACAACGTTTGTATGTGGGGATACAATAATTGCTATAAGTGCGATACTTGGGTTTGCAAAACTGTATATATTAAATGTGAGAATGCATCATATCAGAATCTCACTAAACACGCTTGGACCATTGCACCCAACCCATCCAATGATGTAGTTGTGATTAAATCTTCGCAAGAAGTCAATCAAGAATATTTGAATGTGACAGTAACTGATTTGATGGGTCGTACCGTTTTGGATTCAAAAACGGTATCAAACCAACCCATATCTGTTGCACATTTGAGCGAAGGAATGTATTGGATGACGATAAAATCGGCAAATTCTTCTCAAACTATTCAATGGCAAATTGTCCGATAATTGGGCATTTACAACGATTTGTGCAAGATGATCTGGATGATGCATTTTGTTTCTAACCCATTGAAATTCATTCATTGATTTTATCAATCTAAAGGGGTTATAACCAATTTAGAGTGATAAAAATCATGGAATACATATAAGTTAATTTGTATTTTTGTAAAAACGTTGAATATGAATCGTCAAACCAACAACAACATCTTAGTGCCAACAGACTTCTCTGAAGTTGCTGATTGCGCATTGCAACATGCCATTGCGGTTGCAAAAGCCTACAAAAACGAAATCACTCTGTTGTACATCGTGGAGGATGGATTTTTAGGAGGTCTCTTCAGTAAATCACAATCCGACATAATGAAGGATGCCATTCTTACTAAATTGAACGTAAAAGCTCAAGAAATTGAACGCCAAACAGGAATAAAAGTTACTACGCGCACAGAAACAGGCAAAGTGTATAAAACCATTGCAGAAATTGCCAATTCAGAAAAATACGATTCCATTATCATGGGCTCACACGGTGCAAATGGATTAGAACAAATTGTTGGATCCAATGCATCTCGTACCATTCAATATGCTGAAGTTCCCGTAGTTGTTGTAAAAAGCACCGAATTGGGATCCGAAGGCTACAAGAAAATTGTCATGCCATTTGATCTAACCATTGAATCAAAACAAAAATTGGATTGGGGAATCAACATTGCGCAAAAATTCAATTCAGAAATTCACATAGTGTATTCCAAATCGGATGATGAATACTTAGACGCTAAAATGAAGGCAAACATTGCACTTGTAAAACACACTTTGGAAGATTTCAAAGTGAAGCACGTGATGTACGAATTCAATGATTCAGTTCTTGACAACTTTGCCAACGAAATTCACAATTATGCCAATATTATAAAAGCGGATTTGATTGTTGCTATGACTCATACAGAAAAAGGGATTTCTGAAATGATTATCGGTACATTAACTCAGCAATTGGTAAATCGCGCGAATAATGTAGCGGTAATGTGTATCCATCCAAAAGAAACCGCATTTAACTACGATTATTAATAGTGTTCATTATCCATCACAGGTTGGGTAATGTGTATCTTTATTTATAAAAAATTGCGACTTTAACAAATTAACACTGTTAAACAACCACGAAAAAGGCCGTCTTTTCAGACGGCCTTTTTTATACATGTGGGGTTTCAGATTTGCCAAATTTTCTCCGACATAAATATCCCCCAAAACAAAAAAAACACTAGAAATCCAAGATGATACCAATGGTTGGCAATACCGTTCCTCCTTCATTTACTAGAAAATCTGGTACGTATTTCTTTGAATTATTTGGATCTACTTTTAATGTACCATCTGCATTCTGCGCAGCAATTAAAGTTTCAGGTCCATAAAATTTCGTATTGAAAAAGTTCTGAATATCAATGTACAAATTCAAAGACCATTTCGGTCGATACCATACTTTATCCACGCGAATGTCGAACTGATTGAAATTGCCTACCCTACCGGTGTTAAGCAAATTGTAATTCGGAAGTGCAACACCTCGTATATCCCAATTGTCCTTCACCATACTGCGTTCTATATCTACCGGGGTGTACGGACGTCCAGTTACAAATCTCCATTTTGCACCAATTTCCCAATTCTTTTTTAACTTTTTACCGGCAGTGATGCTTAAGTTATGCCGACTATCCCAAGCACTCGCCACATACTCGCCCTTTTTATCTTCGAATTGCGACCATGACAACGTGTAACTCAAAATTCCATACAATCCATTTCTGGATCTTCTTTGAATCAAAAATTCGGTACCATAAGCCCTTCCTTTACCTATCGACGATATAGGCTCATTTCCCAAAGCACCGAAATCAGCACCCAAATTCGCCAAACTTATACTGTCGTTCAGTGTAAATGGATAGCGACTATAATATTTATAAAATCCTTCCCAGGTAATTTTAGTTTCGCTGCCTTGATTGTATTGGAAACCTGCAGAAATCATTTGATTGCGAATGTATTTAGATGTTTCTTTGTTTTGGAGGATATTAGACTCGCGGTAACCCAAAATACTGTATGTGGGCAACTGGTGGTATTGTCCTAAGTTAGTATTAAAAAACAATCGTTTATTTAACTGAGTTGAGGTAGCTAAAGCAAAAGTAGGTTGATTGAAAGGATTGCTCATGTTGGAATTGTAGTTATTTCCATCCACACGCACCGAAGCCGAAAGGGCTGTGTTGGAGAAAACATTGCCCGACATTCGTGCGAAAGCGTTGTACTTCAATAAATCCAAATTGTTTTTGAACGCTACAGGACGAGTTCCTGCAGGAGTAATTACATTGAATTCGTTATCAATTCCGTACTGAGAAAATTCGGATCCAGCTCCCAGCATCCATTTCCAACGATTCCATTTTCCGGTATGCTCAACTCGAAGTTTATTTTCTTCTTCGGTACTGATATAATTTAGAATTCTATTTTTAGGATCCGACTCGTCGTTGTCTCTGTATTTATTGGATTCATTATACAGCATATTTCTGCTCAAAAACACTTGGGTTTTTGTGGCTTGTCCGTAATGAGTATAAATTGCTCCGAAAGTATAGTTCCACTGTGAAAAGTCGGGAATATTCCCCAAAATATAGCGGTTGCTTTTCAAACGAACTGAATCCGTTAACCCATCGTTCACTTTGGTATTCAATCGGAAAAAGTCGAATGCACCAACGGTAATAAAAGTAAGATTGTCTTTTCCTTTTAGATCGATGGAAACTTTGCCCTGATAATCAATAAAATTAGGTAAGAAAGGCAATTTCAATAAAGTAAAAAGTCCTTGTAAATAACTTTGACGAGCTGAAAAAATATAGGTAATTTTTTTCTTTTTGCCCAGTGGGCCATCGGCAGTGAAACCCAAATCACTGCTACCCAATGTAAAACGGTATTTCCCTTTTTGTCGATTTCCTTCAATCTGCTGAAAATCACCTACGGCGCTTAATCCATTCGAATAGTTGACTGGAAACGCGCCAGTATAAAAATTAACACTTTTAATAAAGTTCACATTCAATAATCCCACAGGTCCACCTGATGCGCCTTGAGTTTGAAAGTGATTAATCACAGGTATTTCAATTCCGTCTAAATAGAATTTATTTTCAGCAGGCGAACCACCTCGGATAACAATGTCGTTTCTAAAGCTAGGCACGGTGATTACACCAGGTAAAGATTGAATAATTTTTGAAATATCTCGGTTTCCACCAGGATTTCTTTCGATTTCACGGATGGATAATTCCTGAGCTGAAAGTGGAGACTCTACATTTCTCTTTTGCAAAGAAGAGCGTTTGATATTTACTTCTCCAATTTTATCCACTAAGCTTTCCATTTCAATAGTAATGGGTGCTTGTTTATCGTAAGTAAATAATTGTTCGAAACTGCGTGCTTCTTTGTATCCTTCTGCTTCTGCGTTAACTACATAAAATCCAGGTTCTTTAATTTGAATAGAAAAAAGTCCGTCTGAAGTTGAGGTGGTTTTAAATTCTGTTTTTTCAATGCTAATTATAGCGTTGGGGATGGGTTTACGGGTATTTTCATCAATTACATTTCCTTGAATAACAATGGTTTGGGCTTTCGCGCCATAACATAACCCGAAGAATAAAATCAATCCGATAAGTTTAGAAAAATTCATAGATGCATTGTTTAACAAATCAGCCGTAAAAGTGTTTAAAAAATAAACAAAATCCGACTAACTCATGAAAACCTACGTTGATCTCCTTTTAATGCAGTTAAAAATATCGTAAATTCGCAACCATTAATTATGTTTGGAAATATTATTGGCGGAATCGCTAAGATCTTCGGGGGAAATGCCCAAGAGAAATCTCTGAAAGAAATCATGCCTGTGGTTGAAAAAATCAACCAATACTTTGAGTCATATCAAACGCTAAGCAACGATGAATTACGGTCGAAAACGGCTGAATTTAAGTTGAGAATCGCTGAATATGTTTCGGAAATTGATGAAACCATCCGTTCCAAAGAAGATGCAATTCATCAATTGGATGCGGATTCAATAGAAGAAAAAGAGGCTATATTTAATGAAATCGACGAACTCCAAAAGGATCGCAACGCAAAACTCGAAGAAATATTAAAAGAATTACTGCCCGAAGCATTTGCGGTAGTAAAAGAAACCGCTCGTCGTTTCACTCAAAATGAAATCGTAGTGGCTACAGCAACAGATTTGGACCGCGAGCTTGCCACAGCGAAACCTCATATCACCATCAGCGGAAATGAAGTACATTACGCCAACGAATGGATGGCAGCTGGTGGAAAAATCAAATGGAACATGGTTCACTACGATGTTCAGTTGATTGGTGGTTACGCCTTGCATGATGGCAATATCGCTGAAATGTCAACCGGTGAAGGTAAAACCTTAGTTTCTACTTTACCCGCTTACTTGAATGCGTTGGCGGGAAGAGGGGTGCATATGGTTACCGTAAACGATTATTTGGCACGACGAGATGCAGAATGGAACGCTCCTATCTTTAACTTTTTGGGATTAACGGTTGACTGTTTGGAATACCACCGTCCAAACTCCGAAGATCGCAGACAAGCTTATTTAGCCGATATTACCTACGGTACCAATAATGAATTTGGTTTTGATTATTTGAGAGATAACATGGTGCATGAACCCAATGAATTGGTTCAACATACACATCACTATGCCATTATTGATGAAGTAGATTCGGTATTAATCGATGATGCTAGAACTCCTTTGATTATCAGTGGTCCAACTCCAAAGGGCGACATACAACAATTCGATGTGTTAAAACCACGAATTTCACAATTGGTGGAGTTTCAGAAAAAATACTTTAACCAAACTTTTTCTGAGGCCCGCAAATTAATTGCTGAAGGAAATACGGGTCCAAAAGAAGGGGAAGGTGGATTGGCACTTTTCCGCGCACATCGTGCACTTCCTAAAAACAAAGCATTGATTAAATTCTTGGGAGAGCCGGGCATGAGAACCTTATTGACCAAAACAGAAAATTATTATCTGCAAGATCAACAAAAGGAAATGCCTAAAGCAGATGCTCCTTTGTTCTTTACCATTGATGAAAAAAGCAATTCTGTTGACTTAACTGAAAAAGGGATTGAATTAATTACACAACAAGGGGAAGATCCCAATTTCTTCGTACTAACAGAAGTGGGACAAGTAATGGCTGAAATTGAAAGAACTGCCCAAAACGAAGAAGAAAAAACCGACCGAAAAAACCGTTTGATGCAAGAATTCGCCGAAAAAAGCGAGCGAATTCACTCTGTCCAACAATTGTTAAAGGCTTACACCTTGTTTGAGCGCGATGTTGAATACATTTTGGCCGATGGTAAAGTAAAAATTGTTGACGAACAAACCGGTCGTATCATGGAAGGTCGTCGTTACAGCGATGGACTACACCAAGCCATTGAAGCCAAAGAAAATGTTCGCGTTGAGGCAGCTACACAAACTTACGCAACCATTACATTGCAGAATTATTTCCGTATGTACCATAAATTATCGGGTATGACGGGAACGGCTGAAACAGAAGCTCAAGAACTGTGGGATATTTACAAATTAGGTGTAAAAGTAATTCCTACCAACAGAGCTGTAATCAGAAAAGATCAAGAAGATTTGGTGTACAAAACCAAACGAGCAAAATACAACGCCGTAATTGATGAGGTAGTAGCATTAACAGCTCAAAATCGTCCGGTATTGGTAGGTACTACTTCAGTTGAAGTCAGTGAATTACTTTCAAGAATGTTGAAGTTACGCGGAATCAAGCACAATGTATTGAACGCAAAACAACACCAAAAAGAAGCCGAAATCGTTGCTAACGCTGGCTTACCGGGTGCAGTAACCATTGCTACCAACATGGCAGGACGTGGTACAGACATTAAGATTTCTGATGAAGTAAAAGCAGCAGGTGG
>CAZQFZ010000054.1:0-17043 GCA_964592635.1 uncultured Rhizobium sp. | reverse complement strand
AGTAATCAGTGGCGAAAAAGTAGTAAGCACTAAGATCAACATCCAACATTAATAGAAACAGTTAGTTACATAGTGATTCAATAAAAAAAGCCACCTTCGGGTGGCTTTTTTTATTGAATCAATCAAATAGGATTCAAAAAGGTGCGAATTATGAATTTGATTCTGGTGCTTAAATAGTTGTCTTTTTATTTAATAAATTATATGCAACTTAATAGGAAAATTTGAACACGTTTTGAATACGAATGTTTTTGGTTAGACCCGTTTCCTAATCTTGAGGACTAATTAATAACATTGGTTAAGCGATTAAATATTCGCTTTTTAATAAGCTGCAAATTTTGTATCGTTCTTCTTTTGTATCTTCGAATAGTGATTCTAACTGTTTGTATATTAAGTCAATTCCAAATAATTCGACGTATTCAAATGGTCCTTTAGGATAATTCGTGCCCAATTTCATGGCAATGTTGATATCGTGTTTATTTGCAGTTCCTTCTTGAACTGTATTGTATGCTTCGTTGATTATCATGCACAATACCCGAGCAGTTACCAAACCCGTTCTCGGTTTTACCCATTGCATTTTTTCATAGCCCAAAGTTATCCCGATAGAATTGAATCTTTGCATGTATTTTTCTTGTTGAAAATCAACCTGTTGGTTAATGGAGTTGGGCATACAAATTTCCAATGTATTGCGTTCGATTAAATGGGGAAAAGCGCAAAATCCCGCTATGTTTTTTGGGGGATGATGGATTTGTGCGTCAAAAATGGCTTGGTCTATTGAAATTAAGTTGGATGAAAGTAAGAACAGTATATGGTTAAAATTTGCATATTCTGCAATTCTTTTTGGATATTCATCAAAATTCAAATCTATAAATACATCAAATTCGTTGCAGGATTTCGTATCTTGCACGTATGTTATTGCGGAATTCATTGCGTGTTTGGCTTTCCACGAATCCAATTTTTTACCTGATCCCAGTACTGCTATTTTCATGTTCACACAAAAATACACCAAATCATATGAGAGAAACTATTTTTTCTGAGAACGCCCCTGCACCAATTGGGCCTTACAGCCAAGCCGTTCAAGTAGGTAATCAATATTATTTTTCGGGACAAATCGGTTTGGATCCACAAACAGGATTGTTTGTTTCCCAAGATATTAAAGAACAAACTACGCAAGTGATGAAGAATATTCAAGCTATCATGAATGTAAAGGGTTTAGATTTTGGGGATGTTGTAAAAACCACCATTTTTTTAAAGGATATGAATGATTTTCCCAAAGTGAATGAGGTTTATGCTATATTTTTTAAGGATATTTTTCCAGCTCGTGAAACAGTGGAGGTTTCTCGATTACCTAAGGATGCTTTGGTGGAAATTTCCGTAATTTGTGTAAAATTTTAATTATGTCGAATCCAGATAACAACCATCCCACAGTGGATATTGAATTAAGCGAGGAAATGGCCGATGGAACCTATTCCAATTTTGCAATTATTACCCACAGTCAAACCGAATTCGTCATTGATTTTGTTCGAATGATGCCAGGGCTTCCGAAAGGTCGAGTTAAAAGCCGAATAATTTTGGCACCTCAACACGCCAAGCGTTTGTTAATGGCTTTGAGTGATAATCTTTCCAAATTCGAAGAGCATTTCGGGGAAGTCGATTTACAAGAAGGCAATTCAGCTAGTTTTCCCTTGAATTTTGGGGGACAAACTGGTCAGGCGTAATCTATTAATTAGAGGCGAAAGCGACTGGTTAGAAGCTTGGGTGTCTGATTAGAAGGTTGGGTGTCTGATTAGAAGCGAAAGTGACTGATTTGAGGCGAAAGCGACTGATTTGAAGAAGAAAGCGAAGTCAAACACGAATACAACAATGGGTTTTGCAATATTAACTGTTGCGTGATTCTGTATATGAGTGTATAGTAGTTTTTGAAAGTATATATTTTAAAATTTTAAATGCGATAATAATATTATGAGTATGAATCCAAGAATTGCAGAAGCAATCAATCAATTAAAATTAAGAACGTATTATTCGGCGTATCCTGAGAACCCTAAGGCATATCCTGAGGATGCAAATGATGCAGGGAAACTTGCTTTTCAAAAGCGATTGAGCAATCGGTTTGAGGAGTTGATTTCTGATCATTCCATTTCATGGTTAGGTGAAGAAGTGTCTCCATACATGCAGGTTGGTTTAGGAATTGAATATCCGGTATTTTCAACCGAAACACTGATTTCAAATGCTCAAAGTGCTCGGAATCAATGGAGTAAATTATCACCCGAACAAAGAGCCGATATCTTGTTGGATTGTTTGGATAAAGTTAAAGAACGCTTCTTTGAAATTGCCTATGCAACTATGCATACAACAGGGCAGAGCTTTGTGATGAGTTTTCAAGCGAGTGGTCCTCATGCGAATGATCGTGCCCTTGAGAGTGTAGCGCTTGGCTTGCAAGAGTTAACTAGAATTGATCATGACGTTACCTGGGTGAAGAACATGGGTAAATTTGATTTAACCATAAAAAAGAATTTTAAGCCCGTTTCTAAAGGGGTTGGTTTGGTAATTGGTTGTTCAACGTTTCCTACTTGGAATACAGTTCCTGGCGTTTTTGCAGATCTAATTACAGGTAATTCTGTAATTGTTAAACCACATCCAAAGAGTGTTTTGCCAATTGCTATTGTTGTAGCCGAGATGCAAAAAGTGTTTGTATCTCACGGTATTAACGGTACTTTGATTCAATTGGCTGTGGATAGCTTAGCGAATCCAATAACGAAAATTTTAGCAGAACACAATGCTGTGAAACTTATTGATTATACTGGCGGTTCTGAATTTGGAGAGTATATTGAGTCCTTGGAAGGTAAAACGGTGTTTACCGAAAAAGCGGGAGTGAATTCGGTTATTTTAGAAAGTGTAACGGATGCCAAGTCTGTATTTGGGAATTTGGCATTTTCGGCTAGTTTGTATAGCGGTCAGATGTGTACGGCACCTCAGAATGTGTTTGTACCAGCAGACGGTATTTTAACATCAGAAGGTAGATTGACATTTGATGAAGTAGTTTCTGGTATTCAGGAAGCCATTGTGAGTATGGCAGAGAATCCTAAAATGGGTCCTTTTACATTGGGTGCTATTCAGAATGATTTAACCCGGAGTCGCGTTGTAGAAACATTGAACGGAATGGGTTTAGTTCCTGTAAAAGCGGAAGTTGTAAATTCAGAATTTACCGATGCAAGAATCATGACTCCTAGTGTTGTAGCCATTTCTCAGGATGATATGAAACTATGGAATTCTGAATGTTTTGGACCAATCATGTTTGTGGTAAAAGTGGAAAATGCTTCAAAGGCTTTGGAATTAGCGGCTTACAACGCTGAAAACAAAGGAGCCATTACTTGTTTGTGTTATTCAACCAACGATGTATATTGTAAACAAGTAGAAGAGACAATGAATTCGGTATTTACACCTGTAAGTTTTAATTTTACTGGAGCCGCTTTTGTGAATCAACATGCTGCGTTTAGTGATTTTCACGTCAGTGGTGGAAATCCAAGCGGCAATGCCACTTTTACTGATGCCTTGTTTATTAACCGACGTTTTGTTTGGGTAGGAAATAGATATGCTTAATTGTTTGGAATTGGTTTTATTTGGTAACAAATGAACCCTACAGGTCTCATTCGTTAAGTAATAGAAACCCATCATGGTTTTAGTAAAGGCTATTCTAAAGCAATAATCCCATGATTCACTTTATAAAGCAAAAAGGCTGCCCTTGGGCAGCCTTTTTAATTGGAACTCAATCAAATAAAATTACTTTTTGTTAGCAGTTAAGTCAAAAGAGATGGTAATGTCTTTTGAAACTACACCGTTTTTCAACGCAGCTTGAGCTTTTTCAGTCAAACTCATGCTTGCTTTATCGTAATTTACTCCCCAATCCAAACGGTTGATAGTAGTTTTACCTTTTGCGGTTAATTTGCCATCGGCAATAGAAACTGCTGCAGGGATATTGATATTTTTTGTAGAATCACGTAAAGTTAAGTTACCTGAAATAACGTGAGTATTTTCTCCATTCGCTTCGGCTTTAACACCGGTGATCTCAAATTTAGCGGTAGGGAATTTCTCTGTGTTGAAGAAATCGTCTGCGGAGAAGTGTCCGATTAGTTTTTGTTTGTACTCATCTGGCATTGCAGAATCAGTAACAACAATTTTCTTCATGTCGATAATGAAGCTACCTGCTGTAATGTTTCCGTTTTCTACTGAAATTGTTCCTTCAGTAATGGCAATAGTACCAGCATGTGCACCCACTCCAACTACTTTAGAACCGCCCCAACCTAAGGTGCTACCTTCAGCAATGGTGTAAGAAGCAGCACTGTCTGAAGCAGATAAAGTAGAATCAGCGTTTCCAGCCTCGCTGGAATTGCTACCGCAAGAAGCCATAGCGAACACGGCTACTGCTGCGGTTAAGTAAATGAAATTTTTGTTCATGTTTTGTATTTTTTTTGGTTTTAAATTGTACTTGTGTTTTGAAATCGTTTACAAAGTTATAAAAAATAAATTTGTTTAAACAAATGAAAACGTTATTTTTTTGTTTTTGGAATCCAAGGTATTTCTCTACCACCGAATTTTTGGTCAAGAAATCTGCCTAGAGTGAAGAGATAATCGCTTAATCTGTTTAGATATCGAATTACAAATTCGGGAATCTCTTCTATGTCAGAAAGATGAACGCATAGTCGTTCTGCACGGCGACAAACGCAACGGGCTACATGGCAGTGTGCTCCTTGTTGGGTAGCGCCTGGTAGAATAAAATTACGGAGCTCGGGTAATTGAGATGTAATCCTATCTATTTCAACCTCCATTCTTTCGATGTCTGCTTCATCAAATTCGGGAAGCACCATTTTTGAATGGGGAGAAGAAGCTAAATAGCTCCCCAAAGTAAACAATGTATTTTGTATTTCAGATAGAAACTGTTCTTCGGTACTATCTTTAACAAAACTTCGAACCAAGCCTACATGGCTATTCAGTTCATCTACCGTACCATAACTTTCAACTCGTATATGATGTTTCGCAACTCGATCTCCTCCGATTAAAGCTGTTTTACCATCATCTCCTTTTCGTGTGTAAATTTTGAATGTCATTTAATGTTCTTTTAAAGTTACAATTTAGAATGAATTTGGTTTTATAAAATGATTAATTTCAATAGGTTTCTACATTAATTTGGTTAATGTGAAATTCATTGGATTTCAAGTAATTTAAGATTGGGATGCTGCAACGACAACTCAGAAGTTGAGTTTGATTGATTTCTTTCTATTACACAATTGGCAGTATTTAGTGAGCTTTATTTACTCAGTTTCTGCAATGATTTTCAGTTTACTGTGATTCTTATGTATTTGCAGGGATTGTGTTACTGAAGCACTTCTTCAGCTAATTTTTTAAATGATTTTCGGGGGATGGTATTTTGATAAACCACTTGGTGAATTGATTCCACGATGGGCATCTTAAAATCCAATGATTTAGCAAGCTGATAAATTAAATCAGTGGCATAAAATCCTTCTGCTATCATATTCATTTCCAGTTGGGCCGATTTAACCGAATATCCTTTACCTAACATATTGCCGAAAGATCGATTACGACTAAATTGAGAATAACACGTTACCAATAAATCACCTAAGTATGCAGCTTCTTTAACATCTCTTTCGTCGTGATGTATTTGGCTTAAAAATGATTTCATTTCGCGAATAGCTGCGGCAACATAAATAGCTTGAAAGTTATCACCATAACCCAATCCATGAGCGATCCCAGAACCAATGGCATAAATATTTTTGAGAACAGCAGCATATTCGGCACCAATAAGATCTTGTGTGGTTGAAACCTTGATAAACTTTCCTTGTAAAACAAAAGCCAAAGTATTGACATACTCAGGTTTATATCCACTTACGGTGAGATAACTTAATTTTTCCATGGCAACTTCTTCTGCGTGGCATGGTCCAGAAATCAATACAACTTGATCCAATTCAATGGAATGCGACTCTTTTAAGTATTCCGCAATGACTCGTTTGGAGCTTGGTTCAATTCCTTTAATAGCAGAAACATATATTTTTTCGGGTGGAAGAATTACCCCTTCCAGTACTGTATTTAAAAATGCAGAAGGAACAGCTAAAATGATTATTTCAGAAGCATCAATTGCTTGTTTGATGTCTGACGTGGTAGTAAGTCTTTGTATATCAAACTCTACAGAAGATAGGTATTTGGGATTGTGGGCATTGGTTTGTATGTAGTCGGCGGTTTCAGAATCACGCATCCACCAAGTAACATGGGCGTTTGAATTATCTGTAATAATTTTAACCAAAGCCGTTGCCCAGCTTCCGTTGCCAATGACAGTGATTTCTGAGGGATTGGAAATTGATTTAATAG
This sequence comes from uncultured Rhizobium sp., assembly GCA_964592635.1. Classification (GTDB taxonomy): domain Bacteria; phylum Bacteroidota; class Bacteroidia; order NS11-12g; family UBA955; genus VMCP01. The sequence continues at coordinate 10,665 of CAZQFZ010000054.1, read as the reverse complement.
GAGATGTTGATGAGTTTTCTTCGTCCATTTTAAATAAAAAATCTTTGATACTCCAAAGGTACAGAAATCAACTCACCCATACCAATTGAATTATCATCTTAAGACATTTTAGGAGACGTTCAAATCCTCATATATAGAAGCAAAATTCAATTTAATCCTGCCACGCACAACCCGCTCGAGTATGCAAGCAGATACCGATTTATAGAAAATTCTATTTAATCCTGCAGCGCACAACCATTATTTCAATATTTGTGCTGTATGAGCTTTGGTATTCACTTTTTCGATGATTTCTTGAAGAATTCCATGCTCATCAATTATAAAAGTAGTTCTAGCCATTCCCATGTATTTTCTACCATACATACTTTTTTCTACCCAAACTCCATAAGCATTTGCTACCGATTGTTCTGTATCGGCTAATAAATCAAATGGTAAGTTGTATTTTTCAATGAATTTAATATGTTTTTTAGGCTCATCGGGACTAACACCTAAAACTACATAACCGGCATCCAAAAAACGTTGATAATTATCTCTTAAATCACAGGCTTCTGCAGTACAGCCCGGAGTGTCATCTTTTGGGTAGAAATACAATACCACCTTTTTACCCGCAAATTGCGATAAATTTATGGTTTCGCTATTTTGATTTAACGCTTCAAATTTTGGTGCTGGTTTGCCTATTTCTGGTAACATAGTCGTTGTTATAATATTATTTTATGAATAGTTTTAACTAGTTGAGTTGTTCAGATTTTTGGAATTTTTAGTATTAGATCTTCTTCATTTCCACTTCTAGATTCTGAACGACTCATCAATAAACAGATTTAATTATATTCTGTTTTGATTTTTTTGCAAATTCTGTTTTGGTTAATTAGAATTGCTTATTTGAACTATTTACAAATTCTCTTGAATGTAATCCGTCAACTTGTTAAATAAATGCACACGAGCCGCGGGATCTCCAATTCCATGATTTCTGTTGGGATAGTATTCAGAGTCGAATTCAATACCATTTTTAATCAATGAATTAACCATTTCGGCCGCGTTTTGGAAATGGACATTATCATCAGCAGTACCGTGAACGATTAAATAATTTCCTTTGATGTTTTGAGTGAAATTCAATGGTGAATTGTTTTCGTAACCCTCGGGATTTTCCTTGGGAGTGCGTAGGTATCTTTCGGTATAGATATTGTCGTAAAATTTCCAATGAGTAACAGGTGCCACGGCAATTGCCATTTTGAACACGCCGGGACTTTTTGTCAAGCATAAACTGCTCAAATATCCCCCAAAACTCCATCCCCAAATACCAATTCGGTTATTGTCGATGTAGGGTAATTTACCGAAATATTGAGCAGCAAAACTTTGGTCCAATTGCTCAAGTTCACCTAATTTTAGGTAGGTGCATTTTTTGAATTCTGCACCTTGATTTCCGGTTCCTCGATTATCTACACAAGCCACAATGTATCCTAAACTTGCTAAATGCTGAAACCAAATGTAATAGCGGTTGTAGCTATTTCTGCAGATGCTGTTTCCCGGTCCCCCGTATTCGTACATCAGCAATGGGTATTTTTTATTTGGATCGAAATTGGCTGGCTTTAGCATCCAATAGTTCAATTTGAAGTTGTTACCTCGATTCAATGTGCCAAATTCAATTTTACCGGGCGACATTTCAGCCATGTTCATACTGAATTTTTCATCGATATGCTGTTCGAAATAACTCTCATTCCAAAGATACCAAGCATATTTAGGACGGGTAGCAAAATCGGATTGGATGATATAAATCCAGTGACAATTTGGTGAAACAATTGCCGATTCATTACCCGTTAATGTGCCTACTGCCGTATTGGTTTTGTTGCGAAGAATTTCCAATTTGTTCTTGCCATCCAGTTGAATGCTGTAAATATGATCTTCGATTGTTGACGCTTCTGTGGAGGTATAAAACAAGCGTTTAGACTCGTTATTGTATCCTAAAACGGAGTTTACTTGCCAGTTCCCTTGGGTAACAGCTCGCTCTTTCTTTTCAAGAAAATTGTAAATATAAATGTGGTTGTAACCCGATTTTTCAGAGGTAAATAGGAATTCAGTACCGTTGGGTAGAAACTGAAGATTGTCGTTGATTTCCACATATCGGTCGTCTTTTTCTGAAATAATCAAATTGAGTTGTCCGGGTTGAATCAATTGACTCAAATTCTGTAAATCCGGTTTAATTTCGTTGGGGTTGTTGGATTTTTTTGATTTTTTCGGGGGATTTAATAAGTCGTTAGATTGGGTATTGATTGATACCAAGGAATTGGAAATGGCGCCCCATGGATAGTAAAAAAGCAATTCCCAGTGATTTTGGTGGCGATTTAATCGTTGAACGCTTAAAATTTCATCTGAATTCGACCATTTAAATCGAGGAATATAAACATCAAAATCTTTAGCGGTAGCTGATTCTTCGTTGGAGTTGTACACTTCGTAAAGAGGAACGCGTTGCAACGGGATGTTTTTCATGCTTTTATCCACTGGTTTTAATCCGAAGCCACTATGCACGTTGTACACAAATACTTCCACTTTTGAATTGGGTTCTCCTGCTTTGGGATATTTCCATTGTTCTTTTTTGGGATATAAACCGTCGTAAACATCCATGGAAAATTCAGGAACATGAGTTTCATCGAATCGGTAATAGGCAATGAATTTTCCGCTAGGACTCCATTCAAAACCTTGGCTCATGGAAAATTCTTCTTCATATACCCAATCCACAGCACCATTGATGATGCTATTGGACTTGCCATCTGTGGTAACAGCAAATTCTTTTTGTAGTTCAAAGTTGAACACAAACAAATTACGATCGCGCACATAAGCCACATTTTGATTGTCGGGACTCAATGTCGGATACATAATTCGACCGGGGATAGAGAAGGATTTTTTATTTTTTATATCGAATACTTTCACACGGTAATTGGATGAATGTCGATATATACTTACGGGGTCAAATTTGAGTATAGCAAATTTTGAATTTTGGGAAAACTCAAACTGACCGATTGGAATATATTCTTTACCATTTGCGGTATCATCAGCAACCCAACTTCCATTGAACCAAAGCGAATGGAATAGGGTGGATATCGAATCGGATTTTGTAGCTGGATTTTGAGTATTCACCCACCACGTTTTATTTGAACGGTCGGTTTTGGTATCCAAAAGAAATTTTCCATCGGGCGAGAACGCTTTAATTTCAGCTGATTTAGGACGGAATTTGGGGTTGCTCATATCGCTCAATGTGAATTTTTGAGCTAGGGAAGCCGAGAATAAGCATCCCCCGAAAAAAAAGGAGAGGGCAACTTTAACCAATGAGTTATGATGGATATTTAGTGACATGGATTTGAGCTTAGTTAATATCAATATCGGAATATAAGTCAATGAATTGTAGGTGAATGAATATGTTTCTGATGGAAAAAAATGAAGTGTTCGGAATGAATAAAAATTATTTTACCCGATTAAGTTTAATTTCAGTTGCAGGGGCAATAACCACGGGCACCAATTCTTTGGTAACCACGCTACCATCGAGTCCAAACCACTTTTCAGGGGTTCCGGCCAGTAATTTGAGGTAACCGTAACCGTCCATGATAAAATGGTCGAGGATGGGCATTTCGTTTTCAGCGGATATTTCTTCTTCCACTAATACGAAACGGAAATCGCCAATTGCAGTTTTATCCGAGAATCCGTGGTAATAAGGATCCAAATCAATTTCACCGTTGGCCAACATTTCTTGAATTACTTTTTTGAGATACAGGCTAATTTTAGGTTGAACCCGGAATCCCAAACGAAAGCGCACTTTATAAATATCGTTTTTTTCGATTACGTTCACCTTATATTCCATGGTATAAGGCTCATCGGTTACATCTACATTGATAAACCAGTAGAAGTCGGCTCTTTTGGGACGTTTTTGCAGGATGGAGTAAAGAATGGTGGATTCCACTTCATCATCCATATTGGCTTTACTCAAGTAAATTAGGTGGGTAGCAAATTTGGGCAGGGTAGTATCTTGGCTCAAACTTCTCAATTTGGTGCGGCAGGAACTTAATTTTTCCGTTACCACCATTTGGGTTTTGATTTGACCGCTTCTGAAGCTGAGGTACATTACACCGATAATGGCAATACCAATGAATAATGTAACAAAACCACCTTCCATGAATTTAGCCAAATTGGCCCAAAGGAAAGTAGATTCTACGATGAAGAATACCAACATGATTATCCAAGTAAGAATAGGATTCCATCGTTTCATTCTCAAATAATAGTACAGCAGAATGCTGGTCATCAACATAGTAACAGTAATGGCTAGGCCGTAGGCTGCTTCCATGGCTTCGGATTCGTGAAAAATCAACACAATAGCAATACATCCGGCTAATAATGCTGTATTGACAGCGGGTATGTAAATTTGACCTTTTACGGTACTAGGGAATTTTACCGTAAACTTAGGCATAAAGTGCAAACGAATGGCTTCAGACACCAATGTGTACGAACCGGTGATCAATGCTTGAGAAGCAATGATTGCCGCCATGGTAGCAATTGAGATTCCAAATGGAAGGAACCAATCTGGCATGATGGCATAAAAAGTTCTAGCTCCATCGAGAGGCGTATCGATATGATTCATGAGCCAAGCTCCTTGTCCAAAGTAGTTCAATAACAAGGTGATTTTTACAAAAATCCAAGATATACGAATGTTCTGTTTTCCGCAGTGTCCTAGGTCGCTATAAAGTGCTTCAGCTCCGGTTGTGCACAAAAATACCGCACCTAGTAGCATTAATGCTTCGGGACCCGAGGTTAAAAATCGGTAAACCCAAATAGGATTCAATGCTCTGAGTACTTCAGGATGGTGAACAATTTGTGCCACACCCAAAACGGCAAGCATACTAAACCAAACGAGCATAACAGGACCAAAGAAACGTCCTACCGCATTGGTTCCTGCACGTTGAAACAAGAACACTACAATCAGAATGGTAATTACAATGGGCACCGTTTCTAGGTGGCTCCAATCCACTTTGTAGCCGTTAGTTGGATTGATATTTCTCAACCCTTCTATAGCAGACGAAACAGAAATAGGGGGCGTGATGATACCATCGGCCAATAACATAGCTCCACCTACCATGGTGCCTATCATGAGGTAGGGAAATCTTCTTCGTAATAAACTATAGAGTGAGAAAATTCCACCCTCGCCTTTATTGTCGGCTTGCAGGGTTAAAATCACATACTTTAACGTGGTTTGGATGGTTAAGGTCCAAAAGACAGCACTAATTCCACCGAGAATGAGTACTTCAGAGATGGGCTTGTTGCCCATAATAGCGTTCATTACATACAACGGTGAAGTACCAATATCACCGTAAATGATCCCCAGCGTAATTAATAAACCTGCGGGGGTGAATTTGTCGATTCGGGTATGTCCCATAATTTAAAAGAGCAGGCGAATTTAAGGGGTATAAATGGAATTTGGGGATAAATGTGGATTATATATTTACAAATCGACTTAAAAATGATAGACAATGTAAAACGCCCAGTGTTTACTGAGTAAGTGTATTTTTGACAATTGTTGAATTCTTATGAATATAAATCAACAAAAAACATGGTCAGCCAATAAATTGTGAGTAACTTTGCAGCACATTTCACACACAATGAACCACACAAATACACAACTTCCGAATGGTGCAGATTTGAATCACCAACCAATTTCATCTTATTACGGCGAATTTGTTTTTGGTCCAAGAGCGCAGAAGGGCTACTTAACTGATGCCGCAATCAACGAGATTGCAAAAGCTGTAAACGAAGGACATGCCATCGACAGAAGCATTTCAGATGAAGTAGCAAAAGCGATGAAACAGTGGGCAATGGACATGGGAGCAACCCATTACACACACTGGTTTCAACCATTGCGTGGCACAACTGCTGAAAAGCACGATAGCTTTTTTGAGCCAACGGGCATTGATAGTGGAATAGAAGTTTTTAGTGGAAAAGCTTTGGTTCAACAAGAACCCGATGCGAGTTCTTTCCCCAACGGCGGAATCCGAAATACATTTGAAGCTCGTGGTTACACAGCTTGGGATCCAAGTTCTCCCGCATTTATTATCGAAAAAGGCGGTGTAAGAACTTTGTGTATTCCCACCATCTTTGTTTCTTATACAGGTGAAGCATTAGACTATAAAGCTCCTTTGTTGAAAACTCTGGCGTTTGTTCGTAAAGCAGCTACTGATGTTTGTCAGTATTTCGACACTAACGTAACCGACTGTTCGGTTTCCTTAGGAGTGGAACAAGAATATTTCTTGGTAAAAGAAGATTTGTTCCATCAACGTCCGGACCTTATGTACACCGGTCGTACCTTAATTGGTCATATGCCTGCAAAGGGTCAGCAAATGGAAGATCATTATTTCGGCGCCATTCCTACCAATGTTCAGGCATTTATGAATGATTTTGAGCAACGCGCTCATCGTTTGGGAATTCCTTTAAGAACTCGTCACAACGAAGTAGCTCCAGGCCAGTTTGAATGTGCACCTCAATTCGAATCGTTGAACTTAGCCGTTGACCATAACACCTTATTGATGGATGTGATGGAAGCGGTAGCAACCGAACATGGATTCAGGGTGTTGTTGCACGAGAAACCTTACAAGGGAATCAATGGATCTGGTAAACACAACAACTGGAGTTTGATTACCAATACCGGGGTGAATTTATTGTCGCCCGGAAATTCTCCTGAGCAGAATTTACAGTTCTTAACGTTCTTTATCAATGTAATTAAAGCAGTTCACGATCATGCAGATTTGTTAAGAGCCAGTATCGCTACGGCAGGGAACGATCATCGTTTGGGAGCCAATGAAGCACCTCCAGCGATCATGAGTGTTTTCGTAGGTGATAAGTTGGAAGATGTGTTGAATGATTTTGAAGCAGATAGTACATCCCCCGAAACAAAAGAAAGCCGAAGCAGTATCAATATTCAAAGTATTCCTGAGATTTTGTTGGATAATACTGACAGAAACAGAACTTCACCATTTGCGTTTACGGGTAACAAGTTCGAATTCCGTGCGGTAGGTAGTTCTGATAATTGCAGTTCAGCGATGGTGGTTTTGAATGCCATTGTTGCTAATCAATTGGTGGAGTTTAAGAAACGTGTAGATTCCAGTATAGCTGCAAATCCAAGCAAAACAAAAGAGGATATCATTGAAGGAATTTTGAGAGAAGACTTGATTAGTGCCAAGCGCATTATTTTCGGAGGGAACGGATATTCTCAAGAATGGGTGGAAGAAGCAGCTCGTCGTGGTTTGAATAATGTGAAAAACTCTGCTGAAGCGTTGGCTGCTTATATGTCGCCTGAAAGCGTGGATTTATTCACCAAACACGGAATTTTCTCACACAAAGAATTGGAAGCCCGCACAGAAATTCGTTACGAAACATTTGTGTTGAGTTTGGAATTGGAAATGAAAGTGTTGAGCGAAATGATTCAGAACTTTGTGATTCCATCGGCTGTTCGCTATCAGGCGCGCATTTCAGAAAACGTTAAGAATTTGTTGTCGGTGGGTATTGATAAATCATCGGTTTCTGCTCAAATCGAATTGTTAACTGAACTGAGTAACTTGATCAATCAAGCGCACCATTTGAACAAGAAGTTGAACGAAGAAAACGAAAAAGCGTTAGGATTGGCTGAAGCTCATGAAAGAGCGGTGGCATTTAATAATGTAATTCGTCCGATTTTCGAAGAGTTACGCGTGGTAAGCGATGAAATCGAACGTTTGTGCGACGATTCAGATTGGACGCTACCTAAATACAGAGAATTATTGACATTGTCGTAATAAGTAATTTCTGCAAGTAAAAAGAATATAACATTAGAGTCTATTTTTGGGACAAAAAAGAACCATCAGGAATTGCAGTTTTCAGTATTTCTGCTGAACTGTAATAAAGATTCCGCTGAACCATGGTTGTTAAGTGCTTAAAATCACGCATCCCATAAGTAGACTCTCTTAATTTTGTAGCAATATAGATATGGAAAAAGTAGAGTGTTTGATTATTGGTAGTGGACCAGCGGGTTACACTGCAGCAATTTATGCGGCTCGCGCCGATATGAAACCCGTTGTTTATGAAGGATTACAACCTGGTGGACAATTAACAATCACCACCGATGTGGAAAATTATCCCGGATTTCCTGATGGAATAATGGGGCCTGAAATGATGGAGAATTTCAAAGCTCAAGCGGTGCGTTTAGGTGCGGATGTACGTTTTGGGATGGTAACTTCAGTAGAATTCAAGCAGGGTGGACCTCAAAAAGTAATAGTAGATGGCTCGCATGAAATCGAAGCAGAAGCTGTTATTATATCTACCGGTGCATCTGCGAAATGGTTGAATTTGCCGTCGGAGCAACGCTTGAACGGTAGCGGTGTAAGTGCATGCGCGGTTTGTGATGGCTTCTTTTATCGCGGAAGCGATGTGGCTATTGTAGGCGCTGGTGACACGGCATGCGAAGAGGCGTCTTATCTCGCTAAAATTTGTAGTAAGGTGTACATGATTGTACGAAAAGACGAGTTTCGTGCTTCCAAAGCCATGCAACACCGTGTGATGAATACTCCCAATATTGAGGTTTTATTCAATTCGGAAACCGATGAAGTTTTGGGCGATAAGGCGGTTGAGGCCGTTCGTGTGAAGAATAACAAAACGGGCGATATGCGCGAAATTCCGATCAAAGGTTTCTTTGTTGCCATCGGACATCAACCCAATACCGATATCTTCAAGCCATTTATTGAAATGGACGAGCAAGGGTACATTATCACTGAAAAAGGTAGTTCTCGTACCAATGTGGAGGGTGTTTTCTGTGCGGGTGATGCTCAGGATAAAATTTACCGTCAAGCGGTAACCGCTGCTGGTAGTGGCTGCATGGCTGCTTTGGATGCAGAACGTTGGTTATCAGCGAAAAAATCTGTTTAAATACATTCTGTTTTTATATTTTTGGGGGATGAAAGGACTGCTACTGATCGGTGCTTTGCTCCCCCATTTTTTATGGGCTCAAGTTCGATCCTCTTTCTTGGAAGAACCTACTCCCGGAAACGAACCCACAATTGCTATACATCCTAATGATCCAGATGATATTTGGGTTGCATTTAATACAAACCAAGTTTACCATACTCTAAATGGGGGGAAACAATGGTTAAATGTGGACATCAAACCACCTCAAGGATTTTATGGAGATCCGGTGGTGAAAATATCTCCAAAAGGAACTATCTATTTGGCGCATTTAGCCAAGAACGTTCGCGAAAATAAAAAGCATCCAGAATGGTTTGATTGTATTGTTTTTGAACGCAGTACCAACGGAGTGGAATTTCATGCCACTTGCATTGGCAAAAATGGCAAAATGCAAGACAAACCCGCATTTACATTCGACCAAACTCCCAAGAGTAAATTTCTAGGAAATGTGTATGTTGCTTGGACCGAGTTTGATAAATATAACTCCAACAACCCGCGTGACTCCAGTCGCATACGTTTTGCTTTTTCGGAGGATGATGGAGCTAGCTTTTCTCCTCCCATTACGGTGAGTGATAAAAGTGGCGATGCCACGGATAACGATGGAACTGCAGAAGGAACGAGCTTATGGGTAGGTCATCAGGGAGAACTTTATTTAGTTTGGTCAAAAAGTGATACACTGTGGATGGATATGAGCAAAGACGGAGGTCGCACTTGGGGGAAAGACCGTTTTTTAGCCAGTATGATTGGGGGGTGGGATGTAGAAAAAACTCCGGGTTGGTACAGGAGTAATGTGATGCCAATGATTTGTGGAGACAAAAAAGGAGGAATTTATGTGGTTTATGGTTCTCAGGAACGAAAAAATGGTCCTCAATCTATTTATTATGTTTACAGTTCGGATGGGGGTAAAAAGTTTACGGCTCCCCTAAAAATAAACGATGAGAATCTTGAAAAATCCGATATTTATCCAGCGCGAGCGGTATTTCCTTTTGTGAATTTTGATAAAAATTGGGGATATCCTCGGGTGATTTGGTATGATTTTCGGAACAGCAGTACTGGCCGATTTTCAATGATATATACCTCGGTTTTAAAGCAAAAAAAAGCGTTGAAGAACACGTGTTTGTCGAATGAACCCATTGCTTTAGTTTCTTCAACTACTTTTTATGGCGATTACATTGGATTCGATACTTGGAAGGGTGGGGGAAAAGCTGCAATTACCACGTATTACGAAGAATTTAAGCAACCGGTAATTCAATTGTTGGAATGGCAGGGTAAAAAAGCGCAGATGAAGAACAGCGATCCGACGGTGGTGGTGAATACGAATGGGGATTCAGATTCACTTATTTTCTTGACCAACATGCCGGGAGAAAGCAGTTATACTTTTGAAATTCGCAATGGTAGAAGCATTGTTTCTCAGAAAGTTAGACAGTCGATTTCGCAACCTGAATTTGGCATCTTGGATTACGAAGAATTCTACTTGAAGCGGAGTGCGTTGTCTTCTGGCTTGTACACAATAATTTTAAAACGCAAGAACCGCGCGTTTAAGAAAAATATTTGGATAGAATAGCGTTGAGATTCCTTGCAATATCAATTCTGAAAACCTATTTTTGCTTTCCTTTTAAAAAATAGACTTTATACACATATGGCAGTTATACAAAAACTTAGAAATTCCGGAATGGTAGCGGTGGTAATTATTGCCGCCTT
>CAZQFZ010000053.1:0-17756 GCA_964592635.1 uncultured Rhizobium sp. | reverse complement strand
AATCCTCCGCTACGGCGTTCACCACCTTGGCCTTCGCGTCGTTCACCACGATTGAAACCAGAATCACGACCTGAGGATTGATTGCGGCCTCGGTTTTCTGAAAGATTACGTTCAGACTTTTTTTCCGACGAAATATTGGCTTTATCCTTGCTTACGGGCTTGCGATCATTTAAATTAAATTTATTACCCTCTTCTTGGTTTTTACTCATGGCGTAAATTAAAACCACAAAATTACACAAAATAAGCGGAGTCCCCATCAAATGGCATCCTTCTTATCAATACAATTGCATTATTTTCGGTAATTCTGTAGCCATATTCATAGCAAAATGTAAATTCCTTTGCATCTACCCAATCTTTGTGAGTATAGTAATCGAATGCAAACCCCAGCGTTTTGACGTTCTTTTTATCCAAAATAGGATTTATCAGTTCCAATAAACCACTGTTTGGTTCCGTTGATTCAATCATTTTATAACATTTTTCTAAGATTTTTCGGTTCCTTTTTAATCGATGATCGATTAATCGATAAGTTGCTGGAAGTTGGAATTTATCTCGATTATGAAATGAAGACCGACAGGCGTCAGAACAAAATCGCTTATCAGTTCTACCACGAATAACGTCGCCGCATTCAATACACGTTTTAAGTAATCTTTGATCCATGAATCCACTAAAGTCGTTATATGTAATAATCCCCCAAATAATTCCCAAAAAAAGATGAATTACTTTCGAAAAAAACACAAAAGCCGTTCATCAAAATGACAAACGGCTTTAACCTTGTTTTTAAAATTACGATTTAATTCTTGATTAGAATGGAATCTGCTCTGTTGCTTCCACCTCTTCCAAATCACTTTCGGAAATGAGTTTTTTGCTACCTGATTTTTCAACAAGTAAAACGTCTTTCACTACAATCTCGGCGATATCTTTTTCCTCTCCGTCTTTGTTTACGAATCTCCGATAATTCAATTTACCTTCAATAGATAAACGTGTACCTTTGGTAACATACTTTTCTACAACTGTTGCAACGTTTCCCCAAGCAACCATATTGTGCCATTGAACTTCATCGACTGTTTCGCCTTTTGAGTTTTTGATTTTTTCATTCGTTGCCATACTCCATTTGGCAACCTTGTTTCCATTTTCAAATTGGGTAATAATAGGATCCTTACCTACATTCCCGAATAATCTTACTGAGTTTAATAAATTTTTCATCTTTGTGTTATTTTATTATCGATTCGCGCGTTTCGATATTTCCATAACACAAAATTCAAAAAATATATTTAATTAATTGTATATCATACATATATATCCGTTTATAAACGGATATATATCAGAGACTATTCGCACAAGCCACTGCAGAAATTACAGCTGTTTCGGATCTTAAAATCCTATTTCCCATATCCAACAAATCAAATCCATTGATCACTGCATATCGTATTTCAGATTCAGTAAAGTCACCTTCTGGGCCCACAACAATGATATCTTGACTCCTTAAATTATCCAATTTCAAAATATGTACATTTCGAAAATCAACCTCCCTTCCAGACCCAATTTTAGAGTTAAAATCCGAATCAATGTTAATCTTGTTAGTTAAATCTTTCTGATAATTTGCAACTGAAGTGGAATCTGTTTCATTAACTAAAGACATAATATCGCAGTAAGCAATACACTTTTTAATTTCTGAAGAATTAACTGAATGCGAATTAGTATCATTTATAAACTCTTCGAACTCCATGTCTCTTAGTTTAGGCAACCAAGTTGAGTGCGACTGTTTTACTGCACTTATTGCCGTTTTTGTTAATCTATCTAGATTAATTTTACTTCGTTCAGAGTTCTTAGTACGCAAAAAAACCATCTCTTTAACACCTAATTCCGTACATTTTTCAACTGCCCACTCCATGCGATCTGAATTTTTCAAAATACCCATAGCAATTACTACATTCGGCAATTCGTGAATGATGGTTTCATGTATCTCAGCTATGCAATTACGCTTATTTATTTCTGTTAATCTTCCCTTAAACAATTGCCCTTTGCCGTCTGTAAATTCTATTAAATCTCCAATATTATAACGAGTAACTTTAACAATATGATTGTATTCAGTATCGATAAATTCAGCAAGATTTTGATGAATATTTTGTGTAAAAAACGTAAAGTGTCCAGGCATACAATTATAATTTCTTCCAAGAAGTACCTTCTTTGGAATCCATTAAGTCAATTCCAGAATCCTTTAATTTATTTCTGATTTGATCACTCATAGCATAATTCTTATTCATCTTAGCTTCTGCGCGCAACTCAATTAATAATTTTAGAACTGAGTCTAACGTGTTATTGTTGCCCGAATCCTGGTTAGAAGGCACACCCAAAACCCCTCTGAAAAAATCTTGAAATAAACATTTTACTTTCTCTTTATTCAGAGTGTCGATGCTTTCCTTTCCATCGTTTACCAAATTCACTCTTCTGGCTGCCTCAAATAATTGTGCAATAACAATTGGCGTATTCAAATCATCATTGAGTGCTTCATGAGCCGCATCCTCTAAATCCGAAAAAGCAACTGTAGAAATATCAGAAACTTTCAAATTATCAACTAATTGCTCCGCAGCAACTAATCGCGCTAATCCTTTATCTGAAGCTAAAAGTGCTTCTTCACTGAAATCCAAAGTGCCCCTATAGTGTGCTTGTAAAACGAAAAAACGTAAAGTAGCAGGCCCAAATCCTCTGCTCAGTAACTCATGTTTACCAGAAAATAACTCTTCTACTTTAATACCATTATTCAAACTTTTAGCCATTTTCTGGCCATTAATGGTAATCATGTTATGGTGCAGCCAATATTTTGCTGGTGTATGATTATTTGCCGCCTTGCTTTGAGCAATTTCACATTCATGATGTGGAAATAATAAGTCCATACCACCACCGTGAATATCAAAAAACTCTCCTAAATACTTTGCAGACATTGCACTACACTCGATGTGCCAACCCGGGTATCCCTTACCCCAAGGTGAACTCCATTGCATAATATGTTCAGGACTCGCTTTTTTCCATAAAGCAAAATCATTGGGATTCTTCTTTTCAGATTGACCTTCTAAATCACGACTTTGACTCCCAGCCCCAGCTACCAATTCCTCAACTACTCTACCACTTAACTCACCATAATTATTAGATGCTGTTCTGTAAGCTTCAACATCAAAATAAACAGAACCATCCACTTCATAGGCCATGCCTTGTTCTAAAATGGCTTGTATCATCTCAATTTGCTCTATGATATGCCCACTGGCTTTTGGTTCAATACTGGGTCGAAGCACATTCAAACGATCCATCACGGAATTGTACATGTCTGTGTAGGTTTGAGCCACTTCCATGGGTTCCAATTGTTCTAAACGGGCTTGTTTTTGCAATTTATCTTCACCCTCATCAGCATCCCCAACCAAATGACCCACATCCGTAATGTTTCGAACAAATCGCACTTGATAACCCTGCTGTATTAAATAACGTCTTAAAACATCAAATACAATCGGTCCTCGTATATGACCCAAGTGAGGCGCACCGTAAACAGTTGGTCCGCACACATATATTCCCACTTTTTGGGGGATTATGGAATTAAATTCCTCTATGGATCTGCTTAATGTATTATAAATTTTCACGATTTTCGTACATCTTTTGATAATATGACTGGTAATTACCGCTTGTCACATTATTCAACCATTCTTCATTTTCTAAATACCAATCAATGGTTTTTTCAAAACCCTGATCAAAATTCACACTTGGCGACCATCCTAAATCGTTCTCCAATTTAGATGCATCTATGGCATATCTGAAGTCATGTCCAGCGCGATCAGTAACATAAGTAATTAGCTTTTCAGATTCACCCGAATTACGCCCCAATTTTCTGTCCATGATCTCACACAATTTCTTTACTAAATCTATGTTTTTCCATTCATTATTGCCGCCAATATTGTAAGTTTCCTCCAATTTGCCCTGATGAAAAATCACATCAATAGCAGCTGCATGATCATTTACCCATAACCAATCCCGAACATTTTCACCCTTACCATAAACAGGTAATGGTTTGTTATTTTTAATGTTATGAATCATCAAAGGAATGAGCTTTTCCGGAAATTGATGACTACCGTAATTATTTGAGCAATTGCTTATTACAAATGGCAAATGATATGTTTCACCATAGGCTCTTACAAAATGATCTGAACTCGCTTTACTCGCAGAATAAGGTGAATTTGGTGAATACGGAGTTGTTTCAGTAAACTTACCTTCGTCGCCCAAAGTTCCGTACACCTCATCGGTACTTACGTGGTAAAATCGACCCGTTTCCACATTCCCAAAAGACTTAAAAGTATTCAATAAAATCACAGTACCAACAACATTGGTCATAACAAAATCCAATGGATTGGTTATGCTTCTATCAACATGACTTTCAGCTGCAAGATGGATGACCGAATCGATTTTCTTCGACCGAAATAACGCCTCTACTTCCGAAGCATTGGTAATGTCAATTTTCTGAAATTCATAATTATCTATGCCCTCTAAATCAGTGAGATTCTCTAAATTTCCGGCATAAGTTAACGCATCCACGTTTATGATGTGATATTCAGGGTACTTGTTTACAAATCTTCTTACAACATGTGAACCAATAAAACCGGCTCCGCCAGTGATTACTATATTTTTCTTCATTATTTCGGGGGATTTTTTTTTAATTTTTGGTTAGAATCAAAATTACTCAACGCAACAATTCTGCAAATTTCGATTATTTTAACTATAATTCAAGTTACTATTAGGTAAACAACTTAATTTTATCTTTCAACCGATTTTACATCAAAGATTTTTAAATATAACGGAGCATAGGCCGGAACTCCAATTCTGCCAGCAGCTCCAAAACCAAATTTAGAGGGTATTACAAACTCCATTGCCGTGTTTGTAGGAACCCAAAACGGAAATTCATTCATAGCAACAACAGGGTTTATTTGCTGATCCCATTGTGTGAAGTACTTTTTACCTTCTAACTTGCTATCATAAATTAAATCTCCGTTCAATCTCTTCATTACTAGTTCGTATTCCAAACTATAAGCCCCTTTGTGAAAAGGTGCATTCTTAAACAGATTTTGCAAACCTATTTCGTCCAACCGATCTCCATCGCTAGTTGAGGAATTCTTACTAATTACATTTAAGTCTGTAGCAGAAGCTATCTTCCTATATCTAATTCCAGATGAAGTATCTAAAAACCATCCCTTGCCACAGAATTTTTCAATTAACTTCTGTTCAACTACTGATCTTTGATACGCTTTTTCTGAAATATAATTGAAGTAATCCTGACTCGAAATGATTTTGTTGACTTCAAAAATCACTCTCGCCTCTTTTTTATCAGGCAACAATTGAACTTTATAGTGACTTGAAACCTTCTTTTTTAAACTATCCGTAGGTATTATCACTTCCAATTTACTACCTGCTGATGCCATTTGCAATGCCTCAGTTAATTCATTGTTAGCGTTGGATGGATAAGGAACTTCCACCAAAGTATCCGCAGTGTACGAATTGAAAATCGTATCGTTTTCTGGACCGATAATCATGTAGTTTAACAAACAGTAATTATCCGACGACAAAACCGACTGCAAGGGCTTGCCTTTAAGAAAACGATATTTCAAACCAGTCTCCGTGGTCTGATATCCAAAGAAATAGCGATAAATAAAAAATCCTAACGATACTGCCGCCAACAATACCAGAGATCGAATTAACCATTTAGAGTTCATTTGCCAATTGCTTTAATTGTTCTTTATACTTTACCAATTCCGTTTTGAATTTCTGAACAACCCTATCCAAAGGTTCTTCACTTTGTCCTCCTGCTGCATTAAAGTGACCTCCTCCACTAAAATAATTGGAGGCGAATTCATTTGCAGCAAATTTGCCTTTGCTTCTAAAACTCATTTTTACTCGTTCTGTGCGATCAATGATTAACACACTAAAAACAATTCCTTTCAACCCCAAGCCGAAATTAACTAATCCTTCTGTATCACCTGTTACAACTTGGAATTGATCTAGTTCGTCTTTGTTTAAGTAAATCAAAGCAGTATGGTAATCTTCCAAGATTTCTAATTTATGGTACATACAATAACCAAACAAACGAGTTCTATTCAACGTAAAAACATCATAAATTCTTTGATGTATTTGAGTGTGATCCGCACCCAATTCCATCATTTCTGCAGCTATTCGATGAGTATGTGGCTTGGTGTTATTGTGCTGAAAATTCCCGGTATCGGTCATTAAACCAGTGTATAAGCAATTCACCGCATCTTTTGAAATGGATTGAGCACCAAAATACTCTTTTGCCCATTCAAAAACCAGTTCACATGTGCTGCTTGCAGATGTATCGTAATAACAGTAATCATAAAAATCTTCGGCCTCCAAATGATGGTCAATCATAACAACTTGTGTACCTGTTGCTTTTTGATTTCTAATTATTTCACCCAAATCATTAATTCTTGATAGGCGATTAAAATCCAAACAAAAAACCAAATCGGCACTCATAAGGTAGGCCATAGCCTCATCCATTCTATCTTCAAAATTAATTACCGTTTCATTGCCGGGTAACCAAGTTAAAAACTCTGCATAGTCTGTAGGTGTGATTACTTGGGCATCTTGTCCCAAATACTTTAAAATATGCCATAACCCTAGAGTAGATCCCATGGCATCACCATCCGGTTTATGATGTGTTGTAATGGCAATTTTTTCGAATTGCCCGTTTTTTATCTGCTCAACTAATTGCAACGTGTTGTTTATTCTCATTGTCACAACAAAAATACGGATTACCTAAAGTAAATTTGCATAAAATGAGCACTTCAGATTATCGGTTGCACACCCTACCAAACGGACTCCGAGTAGCATACCAGAAAACCCCATCAGCTCTGTTGGCACATTGTGGCTTTGTTATTCATGCAGGTAGCAGAAACGATGGTAATCATCCCGGAATTGCTCATTGCTTGGAGCACATGCTTTTTAAAGGAACTCAAAATCGGAAAACCATTCATGTTCTCAATCACTTAGAGGTAGTCGGCGGTGAACTTAACGCATTCACAACCAAAGAGATAACTTCTATTTACGCCACTGTACAGAAAAAGCACTTCAAACGTGCCGCGGATATTCTTTTCGATATCACTTTCAATTCGTCCTTTCCAGAAAACGAATTGTTAAAAGAGAAAAAAGTGATAAAAGATGAGATTAATATGTATCTCGACACTCCCGAGGAAAATATCTACGATGAGTTTCAAGAAAAAATTTACAATTCACATCCACTCGCTCATAATATCCTTGGTACCTCTACAACAGTAGATCAAATTACCCGCAAAGACATCCTACAATTTGTTCACACTCACTATCAATTCAATAATCTCGTTTTTGTTGTTGTTGGAAATCTGCCATTTGAAAAAGTAATAAAAATTGCCGAGGAATTTTCAGAAAAATCTAATTTATCCGCATTCTCTCATCCTAATTTGAATCAACCCAATCACAATAACCTCGATTTTGTTTATCAACCATTTAGAGACACAAAAAAAAGCGATTTCGGTCAATCATACGGCATCATTGGGCTACCTACTTTCAATGAATCTCATCCTAATAAATACGCATTGCTCTTACTAAACAACCTTTTGGGCGGACCTGGAATGAACTCCCGATTGAGTTTGGCTATCCGTGAAAAGTATGGATATACATATCACATAGAAAGCGGATATCAAGCCTTTCAAGATTCTGGTTTATTCCACTGCTATTTGAGTTGCGAAGAAAAATATTTAAAAAAATCAATTGAACTCATCGAAAAAGAACTTATCAAGCTTAAAACTACAAAATTGGGTAAAGTTCAAATTTCGCAAGCAAAAAATCAATTTATAGGGCAACTTACTATTGCTAATGAGTCTAAAAGTGGTTTAATGCTTCATCTCGGAAAAGGAATTGTAAAGTCCGGTAAAGCTAATTCGATAAAAGATACCATCGATAAAATTCAAAAAATTTCTGCAGAAAACATTCTCGAAACCGCAAACGAAGTATTTAATTTAGAGTTATTTAGCCACCTTTATTATGTCCCAGATAAATAAAGTTCACCCAATAAAACTCCTCATTTCAAAAGGTGAAGGTATTGATTTAGACTTCAAACAGGAAATTCAAAATCCGCGTAAAATTGCTAAATCTATGGTGAGTTTTGCCAATACTCAGGGAGGTGTATTGCTAATCGGTGTGCGCGACAATGGAAGTATCGCCGGAATTAAAAGTGAAGATGAAGTACACATGCTAGAATTAGCAGCATCGTTTTACTCTAAACCTGAAATACTTTATTCAATTCAAGAGTTTATCGTAGAAGGTAAAACTGTTTTGAAGGTAGATATCCCAAAAGGAGAAAACCAACCTTATTATGCAAAATCGGAAGATGACAAATGGTGGGTACACGTTCGAGTTAACGATAAATGCATACTCGCCTCTAAAACAACGGTTGATTTTATGCATAATCGCCTCAAACCAGCCAAAATGACCTTAGGAAAATTAGAACAATCCATTCTGCTTTTTATCGGAGAAAGAGAAAAAACCACATTAGACGATATCTGCAATAAATTCAATTTAGGGAAGCGCAGAACTTCAAGAATTTTAGTCGATTTGATGCGATTACAAGCGATTCGCAGCCATACCACTGAAAAAACCGAGTTCTACACTTCCGCTAATCTATAAATTCATGCTGGAGTTAATCCTTGTGAAATTATAAAATTGCTTTCTCAAACATATCAGAAACCGCATTCCAATTCACAACATTCCAAAACGCACCAATATAATCTGGTCGACGATTTTGGTAGTGCAAATAGTAAGCATGTTCCCATACATCCAATCCCAAAATTGGTGTTCCTTTTACATCAGCAACATCCATTAATGGATTATCTTGGTTGGGAGTAGAACAAACTACTAATTTCTTATCTTGAACTACTAACCAAGCCCAACCACTTCCGAAACGAGTTGCACCCGCTTTAGCAAATTCTTCTTTGAAAGCAGCAAAACTACCGAATGTAGTGTCAATAGCCGCCTTCAAGTTTCCAGTTGGCTCGCCTCCACCGTTTGGACCCATGATATTCCAAAACAATGTGTGGTTAAAATGTCCACCTCCATTATTTCTAACCGCTGGTGAATATTTACTGATAGAGGCTAATAATTCCAGGATGTTTTTTCCTTCAGCATCAGTGCCCTGAATCGCTGCATTCAAGTTGGTTACATATGCCTGGTGGTGTTTTCCATGGTGAATTTCCATAGTTCTCGCATCAATGTGTGGCTCCAATGCGTTGAAGTCATAAGGTAGTTTTGGTAATTCGAACATAATATTTGATTTTATTAGTTAAACAAAGTTACATCACGAATTGTTCGGTAACAAACCAACTCTGAAATTATCGTTAAGTTTGCAATTTTAACCCATGCACGATTTTGTTTTTAAGTCCATAGAATCTGTTGCCGCTATTTTCTCCTTGTGGTGTGTTTATCTCGCGGGTAAAAACAACATCCTAAATTGGCCCATCAGCATGATTGCGTCTGTACTTTATTTCGGTGTTTTCTTCGAAAATCGATTTTATTCAGACGCCTATCTACAGATTGTATTTCTGCTTTTTCAAGCTTTGGGTTGGTATTCTTGGTCCAAACAAATGAATGTCCAAAAAATGGCTCCTCAAGTTTCCCTCGTAAACAATAAAAATGCCACTGAAATTACTACACAAATCAAACCTATTCGTTCACTGAGTCGCTCTGAAACATTCCGATATTCCCTAATTTTTTTATTTCTCTGGGGATGCTATTACGTGAGCTATCTTTATTTGTTCGATAACCCCAGAGCTCCACTCATTGACACTTTTTTAACCTCTATTTCCTTACTCGCACTGTACCTTCAAGCAAAACGAATTATCAATCATTGGTATTTGTGGATTTTTGCCGATATCCTTTATGTACCATTATACTTTTGGGGGAATCAATATATTACATCCGCTTTGTACGCCATTTTTATTGGTTTGGCTTTCTGGGGACTAAAAAGCTGGCAAAAAGAAAAGGCTGCTCAAATGAACAGCCTTTCCATATAACTAAATGTTGATTATTACTTCTTACCTGCTTCTGCAGCCGCTTGCATCAACGCACGAGTTGTTTTCACTGTAACGATTGCGTTTTCAGGAGCATCTAAAATTTCTAAGTTCTCCAACGACAAGTTGCGAACCTTAGCACTTTGGCCAATTTCCAATGTATCGATAGATACATCTACGTAATCAGGCATTTCTGACAATAAACCTCTCAATCGAAGACGGTTGATTTTTCTAACCAATTTACCACCAGCTCTAACTCCAGGAGAGTTACCAACAACACGAATTGGCACTTCCATAACTACTTTTTTACCCTCAGCAACACTCATGAAATCAGCATGCAAAATAGCTTCTGATACTGGGTGAAATTGCATATCTTGTAAAATTGCAGTGTATGAATTTCCGTCGATTTCCAACTTTACTTTGTACGCATTGTGAGTATAAACTAAGTTTTTAAAATCGGCTTGATAAATAGCAAAGTGTATAGCTTCTTTACCTTCGCTGTACATTACACAAGGTACCATTCCTTTGTTTCTCAATTCTTTTGCGGTGCGACTACCCACTTCCGAGCGCGATTCACCTTTCAATAAGATGGTTTTCATATTTTACTGTTACGTTTATTAACTTTTTTGGTTTAGATCTAAGCTGGTCTGAGAATTAAAAACCTGCTTGAACAATGAACTTATACTTCCATTTTCATGAACATTTCGTATTGCTCTTGCGAACAATGGAGCTACAGAAAGTACTTTTATTTTTGATGAATGCTGCTTTAATGGAATAGTATCTGTTACAACCAGTTCCGTTAAAACTGAGTTCTCTATATTTTCGTATGCCTTTCCACTCAACACTGGATGACAACAAAGTGCTCTTACACTTTTCGCCCCTTTTTCCATCAACATAGCGGAAGACTTACACAATGTTCCACCCGTATCGATAATATCGTCAATTAAAACAACGTCTTTTCCTTCTACATCACCGATTACAGTCATATTTGCGATTTCGTTTGCTTTACGACGTTCTTTATCACAAATAATCATGGGAAGGTTCAACACTTTGGCTACTTCTCGGATTCGATTACTTGCTCCTACATCAGGAGCTGCAATAACTAAGTTTTCTGATTCAATAGTACGAATGTAAGGCACGAATACAATAGAACTCTCCAAATGATCTACAGGAACATTAAAGAATCCTTGAATTTGCGGCGCATGTAATTCCATGGTCATTACTCGATTTGCACCTGCGGTTGACAACAAATCGGCCACTAATTTAGAAGCAATGGAAACACGAGGTTTATCTTTTCTGTCTTGGCGTGCAAATCCGTAATAAGGAATAACTGCTGTAATGTAATTGGCACTCGCACGTTTTGCAGCATCAATGGCCATCAACAACTCCATTAAGTTATCACTATTAGGATAAGTGCTTTGAACAATAAACACATCGCAACCCCGAACACTTTCTTGAAAATTCGGTTGGAATTCACCGTCGCTGAAACGACTAACCGCCAAATCACCTGGCGTGGAACCGTAAAACTCGCAAATCGATTGTGTGAGTGATTGGGAGGCAGATCCTCCAAAAATTTTTACAGGATGTATTAATGATGTCATAATGGGATTCTACTTTCTCACAAGATTTCTCAAGGATATCATCAAACCTTTTAGTTGTCCGACTAGGGCTCGAACCTAGACTCTTCTGAACCAAAATCAGACGTGTTGCCAGTTACACCATCGGACAATTTTCGGAGTGCAAAAATAACTCTAAAAATGAATTTTACAAACAATTCAAAAAAATTATTTTGTTTTGTTCAAATGAGGGAATAAGATGTCTTCAGGTTTTCTTATTCCTAAAAATTCACAAATTCGCTCCTCTTTATTTGAATCACTGATATTTAAATGCAATAAACTCGAATTGTATCTTTGGGCTAAATCAAAAACCCTTTCATTATGGTTTATTAAACTGGTTTGTATAAACTCAGTTTTATTAAAATCTTTTGGAATCGTGTTACCTCTTTTTTGCTCGAAACGAATCCACGAATTAACCCATTCTTCTGGTTCTCTATCTGTAAGAATAAACTTGGCATTAGGAAATTTCTTCATATTCATCTCTATAATCTCTAATCGATTCCAAGGTATATCATCAAAACTATCAAATCTCTTACTTATCCAATAAAGCAGGGAGAAATTACCCTTCTGATAAAATTTCTTGCATTGCCGATTGATAGAAAGATGTTTGTAGCCAATATCCCTCAAAAACCTACCCAATGAGGTGGTACCCGTTTTATTTCTTCCAATACAAAACACCGGACCCGGTAAATCGGATTTCATTTGAAACAATCGCAGATAAATCAAGTATTGGCTTAAATATGATTTATAAAATGTTCTAAAAGTGGTCCGATTCATTTTGCAAATCTCCGCTCTAATTTAAATAAATCCGATTAATTTTCTGTTAACAAAGATTACCATGTAAAGGGCTTAAATTTAAAAAAACACCCTACATTATTCCAATTTTCAGCTTCAAATAGTTCATGTTTTCTGCACAAACTGAGTGGTTGATTTCACTTTACTTCTCAATTGAACAATATAATTTCCCGGTTTTAAACCTCTCAAATCCACTTGTTGTTGATATTCCCCCACAGGGAATGTTTTCTGGAAAACCGATTGAACTAAGTTCCCTAAAGGATCATACACATTTAATGCTAGTTCTCCTCCTCCATCGGTTTCAAAATCTACAACAATAAATTCCTTGGCTGGATTGGGATAAATGGGTTTCATTCGAATCTGGGTCATATAGTCAGCAAATTCTTCTAAAGTGGAAAGACTGCTCTTAAAAATTGGAAGTGTATTATAATCTTTACCACCTAATATAGAGCTCACCTCCGTTTCTGTTAATTCAAACCAATCTTTCAAGACACTAGCATACACTTGTCTGAAATCAAATTGCATGGGTACATTATCTTCCACCGTTGTAGTAGAAGGTATCGAAGGATTATTTCCAATTATACCCGACTGTACCGCATCTCCAAAAACGATTAATGGCGCAGCCGCCCCATGATCTGTTCCTCCAGAAGCGTTGCTTTGCACCCTTCGTCCAAACTCGCTAAATGTCATACCCACTACTCGATCACTTATCCCCAATAATTTTAGATCATCTTGAAAAGCATCAATAGCCTTACTAAGATTTTCCAGAAGTATAGCATGAGAACCATCTTTATGAGAACTGCTATCTACTTGTTCAGCATGGGTATCAAACCCACCTAAACTCACCATATAAACAGGAGTTTTTAAGCCACCTGAAATCAATTTGGCTACAATCTTTAACTGTTCAGCTAATCCATTTCCACGTCCTCCAGAAGTTGGATATTTCGTGGATTTATTTGAACCTAGACCCGCTGCTTTTTTAATAACGTCTGCATATTTATTGGTTTGTTGGGCAAGTAATCGGATGTAACTCAATTCATCACCATATGGAGTAGCGGGAGCAGAACCAGTAGAATTATCAACGATATTGTAAAACGTAGTTGGGTCTGTAATAGCCATTCCCATACTTGTACTAGGTCCCATGAATGCCAACGAAACCATAGCACCTATTTGGATTGCAAGTGGATCAGGCATGGAAGAACTTGGATAATCTTTGGGAAAATTCTCAAAACGATCATCTAAATATCTCCCCATCCATCCTGTGGTTTCAATGGTGTTACTATCGCTAGCACTCATCCAAATATCCGTAGATCTGAAATGCGAAAAATTAGGATCTGGATATCCTACAGACTGAACAATATTGACTTTCCCATTATTAAACATGGATTGCAAACCCGTCATTTTTGGATGAAGTGCAGTTTTAGAATAACCATTCAATTTTAACAAATCCGATTCATTGATAATCACATTACTTCGAGCCTTGGTTAAATTGGCATACTGATCAACAGGAATAACGGTATTTAGACCGTCATTTCCTCCATTTAATTGTATTAAAACCAAAACTTTACCTTCCGACGCACGCTTCCCAATATTCCCCAACACAGATTCAATACCCATAGCGTTTAGATTCATGCCATTCAGCGAAACGGGCACCACTGACGCTGCGGCTGCTGCTTTAAAAAAGTTTCTCCTTTTCATTTTTTAATATTTAAGAAAGCTGATATTCGGATAGATTCATTATGGATTTATACAAACTCTTTAGTTTAAGAGTAGCCGTTGATAACGCAGTAGCATGATTTGGATAACTGGTATTGGTAGCAGCATCGTATTCGTCAGACCAATTATAATCAGGAATTCCACCTGGCAATAAAATAGTCTTTAAAGTTGCAATTTGATTGGTATCTAACGGTTGAGGAAGTAAAAACTCAACAACTTCACTGATCAACTTATTTGCATTCCTCGGATCGCTAAACTGTTTCGTCAAAATCCATGGATCCACCATCAATTTATAACCTTCAACCGTATGCCCTATCCACAACAGGTAATCTTGAAATTCGTTTCTCTTAGGCAAAGAGTCCGAAGTAATCCATGTTCGGTGGAATAATGGAACTTGATACCACGCTTCCCAACCTGATACACTGGGTGGATCACCTAAATTCATTTGCAGGATAGCTGAATATGCACTCCCAAAAGCATAAAACTTATAACTTTTTTGATAATCTGTAACATTGGGGAATTTCACTTCCCATTGCCTCAGATAACCAACTGTATGTGAAAGTGGGTCCTTTATCATCGCTCCACGATTCCAAGCATCATAGAAATGTTCACTTTCAAATAACGTTTTTAAAACTGGTTTAATTTCGTATCCGTTATCTCTAAATACTTTTGCCAATGGTTCAATCACATTGGTTTCAATAGTACTGTCGAGTTCATAATAAACAAAAAACTTATACAAACGTCTGCAAATGAACTTACTCACTTCCTCAACGCTAAAAATCATATCCAAAAGATCCTTGAGCTCATCCATTCCAGCATTGATTCCAGTTCTACCTTTAATAACCGTATTTCCATAAAAACTCGAAAATGTTTTATCGCCTGTATCATGATTGGCTGAAACAAATGAAGTTGAAAACGGTGATGTAGTAGGATTAATTGTAAACCCTGTCAAAACGCGGGCAGCTTGCTTTACATCATCTTCTGTGTATTTACTACCCGATCCTTTACCCAACGTAAAGAGTTCTTGAAGTTCGCGAGCGTAATTCTCATCTGGCGCCCTTTTTGTATTTAAACGTCCATTTAAATAATAAAGCATCGCAGGATCCAAGGTTATTTGTTGAATAAGCGTCTTAAAATTACCCAATGCGTAATCATTCAAAACCTTAACATAGGTATAGCATGAAGAAGAAACGGGAATATCTAACATTTGAACAGGCAAATGATTGTGCCAAAATACAATCATTTTTTCCATCAAGGTACTGGATTGATTTAATGGCAATGACCAAAACCATGCCTTTACACTGTTTTTACGACTCGGCTCTAAGTTAAAATCCAATGGCGCATTCACCCAGGTTTTACCATAGGAAGAATTTGCATCTGGGTTTGTATTTTGGTAATTATTTAACGGAGGATTAAACGTGTAATTCGTTGTATCCAACAATTTTGCTACAGCCTCTGATAAGGTTAACTTTTCAAAATCATTAACATCACTTAGCTTGGGCCCAAATGTAGTTCTTCGCAACAAGTGTAAAACCTCAGCTCGCCCCCAGTTACCTGTATATTTGGTCAAACCGGAGGTAATTCCTCTTTTAGAAATAGATTTCGAAGTAGTTTTTGTCTCGTCCATACTCAATGATGAAAATTAATATTGGTTTAAATTCAATCTATGTCAGCAGTGAACAAATTCAATGCCAACATTCAATGATACGGATTAGACTCAATTAGACATTGTTAAGTTTAACTCCGACTACTTAACCGGTTCAATTTGTGACATTTATCCGACAAAAACAATCCACTAATTTCTATTCATTTTGGTACAAAATTTTCACTTGACCATGATGAAACACGTAGGACTTTCCATTGAATTCGAATTGTAGTCGCCCATGAGCATCCACACCGAGAACATTCACCCTTATTTTGTTAAATCCGCTTTGGCTCGAGTCAGAATAACCTTCCCCCGAAACCAAATTGACAATATCTTTTCTTATCGATTCATCCTCGATATTCAAATAAGTCTCACTCCCCATCCTCCATAATTTCGAGTTGAAATTCTCGTTAATTTCACTGTATGCATTTTTCAAATGTTCATTAAAATTATCCATTCCAGATGTAACCGTGAAGTGAATGTGTTTTGTTAAACTAGTTAAATCTATGCTTTGATGAACTATATCTCTTAAGCTGATCGCATGAGGAAGATAATTTTGAATATTGTCTTGGTTGGCATTTACACCTATCCCCAATATAATAAATCGATTTCCCCATTTATTGGATACAATTTGCATCAACAAACCCGATAATTTTTTATTCAAGCAGATTAAATCGTTCGGCCATTTTATGAATATATTTTCAGTGGAATAGGTCTGTAATGCAGATAAAACTTTAAGAGTCAGATACTTATTCAACAAAACTAAGTCGAGTGAATCCAACAATGGTATTGCAATACTATACGCTACGCTTTGATTAGGAACGTCGTTCCATTTATTTTCACCTTGTCCTCTACCATTCACCTGATTAAATGTAAAACACGCAACCGGTTTAGGAAATGTTTCCTCTCGATTTATGAGTTCTTGAATCAAATCCTGGGTAGAATTGCAAGATTCTATAAAAAAAAGGGAAGGGATTTCTATCTCACCCGGACCCGAAATGAATGGAATCTGTTTCAAAATGCCGTAATTTGCACAAAATAACCGAATAAATGGTCGAAAAAAAAGGAAGTGAATCTGAAGCAATTGCAGCAATTGCGGTTCATGGATTGCAAGAGAAAAAAGGAATTGACATTGTAAGTATAGATTTAAGAGGAGTTCCAGGAGCGTTTACAGATTTCTTTGTAATTTGTCATGGATCGAGTAATCGACAGATAGATGCATTGGCAGACAGTGTGGAAGACGAGTTGCGCAAAGCAATGAATGAGCGTCCTCGCCATCGTGAGGGAAATGACATAGCAGAATGGGTATTATTAGATTACTACAATGTAGTTGTGCATATATTTTCAGAAGACAAACGTGAATTTTACGGATTGGAGGAATTATGGGGGGATGGAAAGATTCAGAAATTTGAAAATTTTTCATAATTAATTTGGAATTGCATAAATAATTTGTAATTTTGCACCCCCAAGAAACAAAAACTTGGCCCGTTCGTCTATCGGTTAGGACACGTCCCTTTCACGGATGAAAGAGGGGTTCGATTCCCCTACGGGCTACAAACCAAAAGTAACATTCCGAAAGGTTTGTGGTAAAGGTAAATCGCGGGATGGAGCAGTGGTAGCTCGTCGGGCTCATAACCCGAAGGTCACAGGTTCGAGTCCTGTTCCCGCTACTAGAGGAAGAAAGCCGTCAGAAATGACGGCTTTTTTTGTTTTCACTTTAAATTACTTTTCACTATTTTCAGAGGTTAGAAATTGATAAAATAGTTCTCCATAGAATTTCTTAGATTAAAACTTTAATCGATTTTTTACTCCAATTTACCCTAAAATTGAAAATCTCAAAACTAACTTGTAACTTTACGTTGCATGCATATTAGTTTTTTATTCGTATTTACAGGA
>CAZQFZ010000052.1:0-18172 GCA_964592635.1 uncultured Rhizobium sp. | reverse complement strand
GGAAAACCACCCGTTTGATTGGGCTTTACAACGAAAGCGAAATAGATATCAACGATAGAATTGCCGTCAAACCGTTGATCGACAATCGTTACCAAGAGGGAAAAATAAATTCACACAATGGACTACAAATGATGGGGCACAGAATTGGCAAGGCCGAAGAAATTTACCCCCTTATTCTACCGAACACAAAAGAAATTTACATCGACGAAATCCAATTTATGGGAAACTACATTAATGATGTAATTGGAGAACTTCTCATGAATGGAATTCGTGTTATCGGAGCTGGATTGGATAAAGATTATTTAAACCGAGATTTCGGACCCATGGCAAAACTTAAAAAAATGGCAACAACCCAAATTGAATTACATGCAAAATGTCATGTTTGTAATGCCCCGGCTCAATTTACATACAGAACAGTTGATTCCGAAGATTTAGTTCTTGTAGGTCACAATGATTTATACCAAGCACGTTGCGAATCGCATTGGAACGAAGGAATGAAAGGTAGAATTTGAAATTCTAAAAACCCAAATGCCATAGGTTAAACCTAAAATCTACTCCAAAAATCGACAGCAAATTTCGTTTCTTTTCCGAAATACTAGGGCAAAACCATCCCCAATAACATCAAATCGATTAAAAATCGATACCCCGAATCCTGTATCCAAGTTAGAAAATTTGATTTAATGCGACCTACATTCTGTGATTCTGTTTGCCACAACAATGCTAAATATACAAATGCAATTGCACATTCACCCCATTTAACATCTAAAAAAGAATGGTTCAATTTATAAATTGTCACCGCAATAAATAATACAACCATTCCCCACCAAAACAGAGTCGCGAATCGGGGATGATCAATCCATACATTATAATTTCTCAATGCGCGGTCTTTGGGCATTTCAAATCGTTGCACCAGTAAAACATTCATGGATATAAGGGAAAATATACTCCAAGGGAAAATCGTATCGAAATTTTCCCCTTGCCATGATGCACTCACGACATCATTTTTCATGAATTCCCCGTAAGTATATATCGGAAAAGAAATACTCAACACCACTACTAATGGCAAGATGATTACCATCAACCACTTAATCCGTTTCAGAACACCAATAATCAATCCATACAAAAATAAGGAGAGCATTAAAATTTGAACGGTCTTGTTGGTAAATAAACGTAAGAGCAAATGCTTCAATTCAATCCAACCGAATATTTTCCAAAGCGTGAAACACAACGTCGCCCACATGATGATAGATATACCAAACCATCCCCAAGCCACGTATTGCCAAAATTGTTTTGGGGGAAATTTTTTAATTTTCCAAAGAAATGAATCCCATATAAAATCAAAACTGTAAATAGAAAGAGCCCCTGAGAAAAGTGCCCAAACGGAAATCCATTTCCAAAAAACAAATTCAGAAAAATCAACAAATTCATTTGAAATAGAAACACGCGATTTCAGGCAGACAAGACTCAGAATCAGAGCTGGAAGTGGAATTCCAATCAGTTGATAAAACTGCAGCTTTTCAATTACTTCCGGCGAAACCTTGCTTTGATCTACTTGTTTGCAATGGGACCAAAACATCGGTACAAATCAATGTGATTCTTCTTTGATTGCACGTATTAATCCTAAATCAGGAATTGCACGACGCAAACTTTCCTCAATTCCAGCAGTCATTGTCATTTCACTCATTGAACAACTGCTGCAATTTCCAGTTAATCTAAGTATCACATCCTTGGATTCTGTAATTTCCACCAATTCCACATCGCCACCGTCGGCATGCAGGTAAGGTCGAATGGAATTCAGTACCTCTTCTATTTGATTTGAAAGTTGCATTTCCACAAAGATAGTTATTTACTGATTTAAAGGCGTTGCATGACACTAACAGTTCGAGCAATTTCTTGAGCCACTTTCATATACGGCTGCATTTCCAACGTTGAAAAATCCCATTGTCCGGTGTCGGCATTTTGCATTACTTTCGGATTCAAAGGCAATTCACCTAAAAAATTCAAATTGTATTCGGCAGCAATTTTTGCTCCTCCTCCTTCACCAAATATCCGATATTTTTTATCAGGAGCATCTTCTGGGGTAAAGTACGACATATTTTCCACCACCCCGATAATAGGTTTTTTGATGGAATCCAATTGGAACATGTCTATCGCTCTTCGGGCGTCAGTTAACGCCATTTCTTGGGGAGTTGTAACCAACACGATACCCGTTAATGGCGCCTGCTGCGAAAGAGTTATTTGAACATCCCCAGTACCTGGGGGCAAATCAACAATCAGATAATCCAAATCTCCCCATTCCACATCGTTTATAAATTGTCGAAACGCACTCGAAATCATCGGACCCCGCCAAACAACTGCCTGTCCCGGAGCGGTCATAAATCCTATCGAAAGCAGCTTTATTCCGTGTGATTCAATCGGAATCATCCAGTTTTTACCATTTTTTTCGATCATTTCGGGGGATTGATGTACGTTAAATAAGGTAGGAATACTTGGACCATATATATCAGCATCGAGCAAACCCACTTTTGCTCCTGCTTCTTTCAAAGCCAATGCCAATGTTGCTGAAAGAGTACTCTTTCCCACCCCCCCTTTTCCAGATGCCACCGCAATGACATGTTTTACATTCGGCAATGCATCAGAATCTCTCTGATTCTTTTGCACTCGACTTGTAGCGTTTACCAACACCTCTGCCTGCGAATCTACCATGAACTTAATTGCATTATGACAGGCATTCACCAGCATATCTTTCATGGGGCACGCAGGAGTGGTTAAAACCAAATCGAATTGCACTTTTTTATCGTGAATTTCAAGATTTTCAACCATACCAAGTGTTACGATATCCTTTTTTAGGTCCGGATCGTCAACGTTCGACAGTGCTTTTAAAACTTGCTCCTTGGAAATCATGATTTATTTGAATTTTTCTTACCAAAAATGCGATTAAAGAATTTTTTCTCGAAATTCCAGAAATAATTGCCTTGCCCCAATAAAAATCCGTAAATCAACAGTACCAAATTATACACGGGTAAAATTGCAACATAATAAACAATATCAATCCACCAAGCATCGCCTATATATGGCTTGAGGTAACCTTTTAAATAGACTATGGTTGTTCCTGTTAAGGCAAATACCGTTAGAATTAAAATCACCTGAAAAGTAGATTCTACCTTCCAACGATCCTGTAATTTTTTCAAAAAACTCACAGCACAAAATTACGCTTTGTATTCCACATGCACTGTTTCTTTTTGGTCAAGATTGCCAAAAGCAACGATGATTGTTCAATTTTTTATTGCGATTTTTGCAAAATGTCAACTAATACTGCAAGTCTATTACTTTTTCCTTTACCCATTGGTGAACTCAGTGGAAGTCAATTTGAAACAGATTTCTTCAAAAATGAGTTGAAATTAACTAAAATCTGGGTAGCAGAAAATGCAAGAACACTTCGCCGTTATATCAGTTCTCTGAATTTAGGAATAGTAATTGACGAGTTGAATATTCTCGAATTGTCGTTTCATACCGAACAAAAAGACATAGAAGAGTTTTTAGATCAAAATAGCAAATCAGAAAGAATTGGTTTGTGTTCTGAGGCCGGATTGCCTTGTATTGCCGATCCTGGTAATAAAGTGGTTATGTGGGCCCAACGAAAAAACTGGAACGTTGTACCATTATTGGGTCCAAACAGCATTATTATGGCCTTACAAGCTAGCGGATTTAACGGTCAACAATTCGTTTTCCATGGATATTTTCCCCTCAAGGAAGATGCTATCCGACAATGGCACAAAGAATTTCATCAAAGTTCATTGAAGAAATACGCCCATATTTTCATAGAAACACCTTACAGAACAGATAAAACGTTGCGATTTTTACTCAAAACTCTGAACGACAATACCAAGCTCTGCGTGGCAGCCGGACTGCACACTTCAAATCAATCCATTCGTACTCTAACCGTTGCTCAATGGAAAAAAAATATTGTGGAATTGGGCAAAATTCCAGCAGTTTTTGTAATTGCAAATTGATTTCCACCAATTTTAAATTGCTGTTTGGTAAAATTCGCCAATACTTTTTCCCTAGCTTGACTGAATTTTGTGGCCATGAATGGGCTAAAAACTATCATTGCTTACATCAAAACTTTTTTAATTACATTTAATTTCTTCAATAGCAAAGGAGAACAGCTGCTGAGACATTTTTGGTCCCATCTGTTGCAATCAAAATTTAGAAAGCTGCTCGTATATCCCAAAAACAAAAAATTGGATAAAAACAACCAACCCAATTTCCGTTTTGAATCCTTGAGAAAACCACATCTCAATGGTTTAATTTGGATATTTATGTCGGCCATTTTAATCACTAAAGTAATACACGCACAAATAAATAATCGACAAAAATGGATCATCGAAGGCATCATTGAGTGTTCAGAATTCAATTCCTCAGATAGTCTATTTGCACATTCGTTATCACCTTTCGAACAGAATAAAATTTGGAATAAGAATAAACAATCTGTTAACTATTATAACCCTAAGTCTGCTGTTCCTTTGTCACCTGAAGATACTTTCTACCTAAAACATCCCCTTATTGTTACTAAAAACACACAAAACCATACATTTTCTTCTGAAAGCCATACAATTGATTTGAATGTATGCGACAGTGCTACGCTCGAAGCATTGCCAAGAATTGGACCTACAACTGCTTCGAAAATAATCCGTTACAGAGATCGTTTAGGTGGATATGTATCCGTCTTTCAATTATTAGAGATTTATCATATCGACAGTCTAATTCTTCAAATCCCTAACGTCCATTTTCATACCAACAATTATCAAAAATACATCTTAAAAATCCCAAGAAACCAAATCAGCATAAAAGATTTGTATCGACATCCTTATATCGGTAAAAGCAAAGCCAATTGGTTATGGAAATACTTACAATTACACCCTAAATTGGTACAAAACGACTTCAATAGCAGTCCGATGCTCACAAAAGAAGAAAAAATAAGATTAAGCCCTTATTTGAATTTCGAGGATTGATTGATGGAGTATTTCAAGCATTTCGTCAAAATCTCAACATTACTTTAACAAAATAGTTCCAACATGGCAATTGTGCATTAATTTCGCAGTAAATATGAATTTCCAAGAAAATGAAAGTGTAAGCATGGTTCGCCAAACTGTGCGTGATTTTGCTGAAAAACACATCCGACCAGAAATGATGGATTGGGATGAATCACAAACATTTCCAGTACATGTCTTCAAAGCTTTAGGTGAACTTGGCTTGATGGGCATGTTGGTACCCGAACAATACAGTGGATCGGGATTGGGATATTATGAATATGCTGCTGGTATTGAAGAACTAGCGAAAGTTTGTGGAAGCATTGGACTAAGCATGGCCGCTCACAACAGTTTATGTACAGGTCACATTCTCCAATTCGGAAACGAAGAGCAAAAAAAGAAATGGTTGCCCAAATTAGCTACTGCTGAATGGATTGGCGCATGGGGATTAACAGAAGCAAATACCGGGTCTGATGCACTTCGCATGAAATGTGTTGCTAAAAAAGACGGAAACGAATGGGTAATTAACGGTGCAAAAAATTGGATTACACATGGTATCACTGGGGATATTGCCGTAGTTCTAGCTAGAACAGGCGACCTATTGGACTCTCACGGCATCACCGCTTTTGTTGTTGAACGCGGAACTCCTGGTTTCAAAGGTGGAAAAAAAGAAAATAAATTGGGTATGCGCGCTTCAGAAACTGCTGAAATGATTTTCGAGGATTGTCGTGTACCAGAAGAAAACATCCTAGGCAATATCGGTGATGGCTTTATTCAAGCGATGAAAGTATTGGATGGCGGTAGAATTTCTATTGCAGCTTTGAGCTTAGGAATCGCTAAAGGTGCTTATGAAGCAGCTCTTAAATATTCTAAGGAAAGAGAACAATTCGGTAAACCAATTAGTCAGTTTCAAGCCATCGCATTCAAATTGGCAGATATGGCTACTCGAATTGAAGCTGCAGAATTGCTTATTCAAGAAAGTTGTCACCTAAAAAACAACGGCTTAAACGTAAACAAAGTGAGCGCAATGGCAAAATATTACGCTTCTGAAGTGAGTGTGTACTGCGCAAACGAAGCCGTTCAAATTTTTGGAGGATACGGTTACACGAAAGATTTCCCCGTTGAGAAATTTTACCGCGACTGTAAATTGTGTACCATCGGTGAGGGAACCAGTGAAATTCAGAAGTTGGTAATCAGCCGTGCTATTTTAAAAGATTAATATTGTATTTGTTCGAAAAATTTCATACATTTGCAATCCCAAAAAACGAATAATCAAGAAAAGACATGCTCTTAATAAACGTTAAAGAAAGTGAGTCGCTAGAAAAAGCACTTAAAAAGTTCAAAAAGAAATTTGAAAAAACTGGAGTAGTGAAAGAATTGCGTAGCCGTCAAGCCTTTGAAAAACCTTGCATTACAAAAAGAATGCAAAAATTACGTGCCGTTTACAAGCAAAAACTACAAACACAAGAAAATCAAGGTTAATCCGCAAATAGCGAGATTAATCAAAATCTTGTGGAGTTTTTCAACCCAATATCCTATTAACAATAGTAGATAATTCTACTGCATAACAAAAAAGGCTGCAATCGCAGCCTTTTTTGTTATTACTCAATTACACAAATTGATTACCTTCTGGGATGCAACTCGTGCATCTTCTTCAATTTATCAAAGGTATTCTTCGTATATACCTGAGTGGCTGATAAACTCGCATGTCCCAACAAATCCTTTATAGCCATTAAATTGGCTCCGTTATTCAACATATGTGTAGCAAATGAGTGTCTTAATACATGAGGACTGGTTTTTGAAGCATGCGAAAACAATTTTAAATAATGATTTACAATCCGATACACCATCATAGGATACATGGGCAAATCCATTTTATTTGAATCCCTGTAAAAGATATATCCATCTTTTTTAGATGAAAACTCCTTTAATAACGCAATTAATTCCTCGTGTAGTGGAAGCTCTCTAACCTTGTTTCGTTTCCCCAATACACGTAATGAAGATCGAAAAAAATCCACATCCGCCCATTTCAATTGAATCAACTCCGACAATCGCATGCCTGTAGTATATAACATCAACATCAGCAATTTATCGCGCTTGCCTTCGGGTACTTCATCCCATGGAAATTGAGCAAACATCGCTGCCAAATCAACAGCGGGAATATCTTTCACCAAATGCTTAGGCGATTTAGGAGCAACCACCTTCGACATAGGATCTGAATGGATTACTTGTTGATTTCTGAGATATTTAAACCACGCTCTCAACGACGAAAGCTTTCTATTTACACTCCTCGGTGTAACCTCGGAATTCATCAAGTCCATTACCCATGAACGAATATGTATGGATTTAACCAAACTCAAATCATGCACGGCTAAGGTAGAAATAAAAGCAACGAACTGATTTAAATCACTACCATAAGCCCTACATGTATGAGGACTCATTCGTCGATTGTGAGTCAAATAATTTAAAAAAGAATCAATATGAACTTCAACGGAAATCAAATGGTAGCAATTACCTTCAATTCAATGGCAATCGGAGTAGGCAGACAATTAATTTCAATCGTAGTACGACAAGGAGGATTTTCTGCAAAATACTCCGCCCATAACTTATTGTAGATGGGAAAATCATCCTTCATATTTGTCAAAAACACTGTAACATCAACAATATTATTCCAAGATGAACCTGCATCCTCTAGAATCCATTTTACATTCTGAAAAACACTTCTACATTGGGTTTCGATATCATAACTAACAATGCTGCCTTTTTCATCCAACTCAACACCAGGTATTTTTTTAGTTCCCTTTTCTCTTGGACCAACACCACTCAAAAACAACAAATCTCCCACTTTCCGGGCATGAGGATACAATCCCACTGGTTCTGGAGCCTTGCTTGAATTCAGCGCTTCACCATTCTTATTTTCTGCACTCATAATATGTTTTCTACTTGAAATTTAGCTTTTAATGTGTTTATACCCAATTAATTCCCCTTATTTTTTAGGGGTTACCACTGGCTTTTTCGCGTTTGAACCACCTGTATTACCAGCAGCTCCACCTTTTACAGTTCCTCCTGTATTACCTGCAGCTCCACCTTTTCTAGTTACACCTGTATTACCTGCAGCTCCACCTTTTCCTGTTCCTACTGCTGTTCCAGGCTTGGTTTTAATAGGCTTAACATATACTTTGTAAGGCGTTTTATACAAATTAGCACCAAAAATGGCCCCTGCTTGAAATGTTGCCAAAGCAATGTACTTCATATTCGGAGCAAATACCGCCTGCCTTGCATTGTTGCCGGAACTCGGCAATTCCGAAACCTCCAATCCAGTTTCCACATTCCATACTTTTACCTCACCATTGTTGCAAGTACTTACCAAATATCTACCGTCGGTACTGAAATTCAACGATGTAACCTTCCATGTATGACCCGTAAGTTGTTTTACAAACAATCCTGTTTTGGGATTCCACAACCGAATCATCTTATCATCGCTTCCTGTTGCCATCCATTTCATATCATTCGACATGGCCAAGCAATTCACTTTAGCCGTATGACCCGCAAAAACACGAGTACTTTTGCCATTCACACCAATTTGATCTACAACAGAGGCATCTGTTGCAACAATAAACTTGAATTTTGCTGGAGATAACGTAAAGTCGTTAATAGGTTTAGAATAAGTAACCACTACCGGTTTTTTACTGTAATTATTTAAACTATCCATATCGTAGATGCGGATCGTTTTGTCTAAAGAAGATGTCATCAAATATCTTCCTGTTGGATCAAATAACACTCGCGTTACAGCACTTAAATGATCTCTACCGGTAAATACAATTTTC
The DNA here is from genome assembly GCA_964592635.1 of uncultured Rhizobium sp. GTDB lineage: Bacteria > Bacteroidota > Bacteroidia > NS11-12g > UBA955 > VMCP01. Next base: position 9,312 of record CAZQFZ010000052.1, on the reverse strand, counting down.
CCACTCTGTAAGTCATAGATATTAAAGGTATTGTCTCTCGAACCCGACACCAAGTACTTATTCCCTGGCTGAATGGCCAAGGTGGTGATTGCGCCTCTATGTCCCCCGAAAGAACGCGTAAAAACTCCAAAATTCAAAGAATCTAGCTTATACAAACGCACCTCATTATCCCAACCTGCTGATGCCAACCAACTCCCATCCGTTGAAAAGGCAACCGATTCCATTTGAGCTTTATGCCCATCAAGCAGTTTGGAAAAAACAATTGTATCGCGCGAAAGTGTATCTTTCTGCGCAGTTGCAGATTGAATACCAAAAAAGATTCCGATTAAGGTTAATATGATATTTTTCATGGTTGATCAAATTTACAATTTTTGTGGGCTTTCACCCTCGTTTTCTTCATAAATGTACCTTTATTGGGGATTAATTTCGATAAATTCTTCGAATTCTACTCCAAATTGCTTTAATTTCTCCAACACTTTGGTACCCCAAGGTTGAAAAATAGGCACCACCACACCTCTCTGAGCTATCTCATTATTTATCAACAATTCCACACCAATGGCCAAAGTAATTCCAACACTTTTCGCCATGGCAGTGCGACCTTGGCCCTCTCCAATTAATTTTAACACGCTCGACATTCTGTACAATCGATTTTCCATAGTGTACTTAATCGAATGATACATGATCACTTCATCGCGATCGGTTTCTTCCAATTTCCATTTCCCAGTAAGCAAGCGCTCCAACACATCCGCGTTACTCTCGTTATCAAAATGTTCAGCAGATTCCAACTTCAAAAAATCCAATTTATGCTTCGATTCGATTGAAACTTTCTGCTTACTTATCAGATCTTCAGTCCATAATTCGGTAGTGTCAAAACCAGTAATTCCTTTAAACCAACCTTTACCCAAACTGTTTGTCACTTTTTCGGGGGATGTGAATCCTGCCCCAACCAAACATTGCCAAGCAGCGCAGTATCCACGCCGCCGCAATGTTCCCCGAACCAAGGTTTGCGCTGACTGCAATCGGTAAATATTTAAATATCCCAAACTATCGCGGTTTGGATATGCATCCAACTCCACTGCATAACTACCCGGAATTTGGATGTTTTTTGAATAATTGAAAAGTTCTTGAGGAGAAACGCGAAATTCCGACCCTTCACTAAGCCAAACACTATCTCCACCCTGCCCAGCAATGACCACGTTTCTTGGATTCCAAGAAAACTTATATCCCCAGGGATTGGGATTTTTTTCGGATTCGGGATTCACCAAGCCGCCACAATAGCTTTCATAACTTTCAATTGTTCCACCCCATTGATGAATCTCTTTCAACATTTCAGATGATGATATATGATCAATTCCTGGATCCAAGCCCATCTCATTTAAAAACACCAATCCTTTAGTCTCAGCTTCAGAATGTAAAGCTTTCATCCCATCCGATACATACGAAGCTGTTGCTAGATGTTTGGCATGTTTCAAACACAATTTGGCCACCTTCAAATGCATATTCACTGGGAGTAAACTAACTACAACATCTGAAGTTTTAACCGTAGTGTCTAAAAAGGAATCGTCGTCCAAATCAGCTACCAACCAATTTACACTGTCTTTTAATTCCTCATTCATTCGAAACCCTGAAAAAGGCGCACGATCAACAACGCGCAAAGAAGGGAAGCTACGCTGTATTGACAATTCAGCCAAATATTCTATTAGGAATCCCGCACTTCTGCCCGCACCCAAAATGGTTATTTGCATCCCCAAAAATAAACAATCTTGAACTTAAAATTGAACCTTTTTCTGACGCAATGATTCATACATCAAAATAGAAGCAGCAACAGAAACATTCAAACTATCAATTTTTCCCATCATGGGAATATTGATATTGACACCTTTGTTTCGCCAAAATTCCGAAACTCCATCATGTTCGGTTCCAACCAATAAAACACAACTCTGATATATTTCCGATTCAAATACAGAAGTGGAATTTTCCATAAAGGTTGTTTTCAACTGCAAACCCACATCCGAAATACGTTTCCAAACCGTTTCATTGTTTCCCACACCAACAGCTACCGTCAAAGCACAACCCAAACTGTTTCTCAAAACATTGGGATGGTAAATATCCACCCGTTCGTCGCAAACCAAAACCCCATCAATTCCTGCTGCATCAGCACTTCTCAATATGGCACCCAAATTCCCGGGTTTCTCCACAGACTCTACAGCCAAATAAACACCCATGGGATTCATTTGAAAATCTTCAATTCGGTGATTCTTCTGTTCCATTACAGCAATTACGTTCATCACATCATGACGGTATGCTATTTCCTTGAATAACGCCGGAGCCAATTCGATCAACTCCCAACCCTCATCGTGATTGGTCCACTGTAATAAGAATTTCTTTATTATTTCGGGGGATGTAAATTCTGGACAATATACAATTTCCTTTACCTTATAATCAGAACGCAATGCCAATTCTAATTCTTTAAAACCCTCTAGTACAAATACCCCTTCTTTTTTACGATTGCGATTCTTCTCCAACAACTGCAACCAATATTTAAACCGGGCATTTTGTGGACTTTGAATTTCCTTGATATACGACATACATTGCTTTTTACAGAAGTTTCTTCTGTCTTTTACTCATGCAACCACTGATTTTTGTCCACCTTCTGTTTGGTAAAAAGTGCAATAATTAAAAGAAAAATGGAGTTAAAAAATATCTTTACAATAATCCCCATTACTAAATTGTAAATAGATGATGGGTCACTTTTTTTAATTTCTTCAATCATTTCATCTTTCTGTGAATTAGAAAATACATTCACCTTTGCCATGCTCTCTTGAAACAACTCCATTTGGATGGCTATAGTTTGTTCCTTGAGTGAAGTATCTATTACGCGATAGAGAACCTGATCGGCCAACAACGATACGATGACGGTCACAGTAACCACAATAAATCCCGATAAAAATGCTTTCCAATAAGTAAATTGGGATTCAAACAACTTCCTTTCAGCGTTAGCCGCCATAAATACGGATACCGCAATTAAAAGGAATGTCAAATAAGGAAAGCTAGCCGAATGTACGTACTCCCAATGATGAGATAGATAAAAGACAAATTTTGCCGCTAAAATTAGCAACCCTGTTAACAAACCATGTATAAATGCAGGCCTTTTAAACAATTCTATGCGATTTTCTTTTTCCATGATAATTAATTTAAACTCAAACCACCCTCAATAATGGTGGCTCTTACCTGTACATTTAATTGTTGATTCTTTAATACTACATTGAATGCCAGTGACTCTGATTTTAAATCACTGTTTTCTTTTTCAAAAATCGTCAAATTGGCTGGTTCCCCAATTTCAATCTTACTGCAATTCAGTCCCAATACTTCTCGATTTTTGCGCGTTAAAATATCTATCATTTTGGGGAGTTGCTCATCATTCAAACCATTCAGCGCTAAATGCGCAAATGCAGGCAAGGTTGCTGCACCAAAATGAGCATAAGCAAATTCCAAGTTCTTATTTTCAATATCCTCGGGCGAATGATTGCTGAAAACACCATCAATGCTACCATCCATCAAACCTTGAACGAGTGCCAAACGATCCGATTCCGTTCTTAATGGCGGTAGTACTTTGAACGTTTCATCAAATTCGATTAACGCATCATCCGTAAATTGCAAATTCAACACCGGAACCAATGCCCTAACCTGAACCCCTCTATTTTTAGCTTCACGAATAATTTGAACCGATCGAGCTGTACTTATTCCCAACAATACCACCGGTGAATTCAACCATTCTGAAATTTCAATAACGGAGAATACCGCAGTAGTTTCTGCCGCAACTGGAATTCCCTTCAATCCCAAGTTTACACTCACCACGCCTTCGTTGATTTCACCCCCTTTAACCATCTTGCGATCGAATGGATGTATTAAAATAGGTGCTCCCACCATTTTCGCATATTCCAAGGCTTTCGACAAATAAGCAGTGCCCATACCACCGGTAATTCCATCGGTCAATCCCAAAGCGCCGGCTTCTTTTAATTCTGCCATATCCGACAATTCCAAACCTTTTCCGCCTTCCGATGCCAAACCCAGTGGGTGTATTTTACATTGAAGTGTTTCTTTCGGGGGATGTTCTTTCTGCCTATTTATAATGCTGCGAATCGATGCTGCCGTTTCTGCTAAGGGAACTGTTCCACACAATGCAACCGCTTCTGTAAATCCGCCTTGTTTAGCTGTTTTTGCATACGATTCTAAAGATTCTTTAAATTCTTCTCCTGGGTCAGGGCAAAAACCATAAGCATCCAACCAACCAACTGAAATATAACTGTTATGCGCATCAAAACGCTGTTCAGCAACTACCTCCAAACTCGAACCAATGGATGCAATGCAGCCATCTTGAATGAAGATATCTACTTTTTTGCCGTTCCAAGAGCTCTGAGAATCCAGAACGATGGCCTGTTTGATCAACAACGATTGTTTCATGATTGGTTCTGCGAATTTACTCCTTTTAATGCAAACCATGGCATCATCAAAAGGGTTTCAAATAAAAAGAATATCACCACCAAATAAATCAAAAATTCCCACCATTGCTTTTCACTTCTGACTTGATTATGCAGTAAATTTATATCTGTTGATTCCAATAAATTCCAATTTCGACGACCCAATTCTGTTTCTATTTCTTTTCCCATCTCCACAAATAACGACTCCCTTCTGGGAATATTCAATCCCAAAAATGCCTCATTTTCTTCATCTTTAATTATAAATAATCCAGATTTATTGTGGTCAAAATCCATAGGCAGCGACAATCTGCCGTTGGATAAATGCAAACCCGTGGTTAGTTGCAGTCCTCCATCCCCAGAAACAGAAACAGGACGTTGTAAATTAAATTGTAAAAATTCCGGTAACACCAGTGAGCTACCCGATAAAAACACCCCATACAAAGCGCCTAAGTCTTTATTGCGATCCAACAACAATTCTGTTACAATGGGTGTAAACCAACTGCTTTTTTCAAAATCAACCATTCCTTTTTTTGAATCGCTAAGAAATATAAATGCGGTGCCATTGTCTAAATTGCGTGAAACTAATAGGGGCTCACCATTGCTCAGACTCAGATGTACTTGAAGATTCGCCTTTTCTGTATCATCTAGCTGAAAATACCTTCGTATTTGGGGAAAGAATGCATTTTCTTTCGGTTCCTCTTTGAACGCCGATTGAAATAGGGGTTCATTCAATCCTTGGCTGGATAAACGAACTGAGGAATTGTTCACTTCCAACCATTTGCCTTTAAACAACGTTTCTAAATTACCATTGTAGGGATAAATTAAAACCCGATTATCGTTGTTCAACCACTTATCAATTTGATGCCATTGGATGCTTTGTGATAAACTGTGAACCAATGAAATTCCTGTGTTTTGTATTTCTGCGGGCTTTTCGAAATCAACTGTTTCTTGTAAGCCGTCCAATTTAAAAAAATAATTCGGTTGAATTCGTATTAGCTTATCAATATTGGCAATTCGATTCGTGCTAATATATCCAACAGGTCGTGTACTCTTGGCTGGGAAATGCCCAAACAGAACATTATCGTACTCAAATGCATCATCGGAAAGGGTTAAACTAAAACCATCATCAGAGATATTAACTATTTCAAATTCTACCCATTTTTCATTCACATTATCCTCAAATTCGACATTGGCCGAACGAAATTGATTATCAATGTTCAGTTTTACGACGCAATTTTCAGTACTGTTGGCTTCGTTGAAATTGCGAATAATTCTGACCCTCAATTTTTGGTTCCCATCAGTAATCATGGCGGAATCAATTGCAAAATTCCGAACTGTTTTATTTGAAACCCTCACCAATGAAACAGAAAGTTTATTCAAAGGAATGGTATTTAATCCCCCGAAAAAATCTTGAAAACAATCTGAAAAAACAATCCACTTGGGTTTGGAAGATTCCAACGATTGTAAACTTGGCTCGATGGCTCGATAGATCTGTTGAATTGTGTATGGAAAAGAGATGGTGTTGATGGACCTAACAGCATCCATGGCCATAGTTTTATTGATCCACTGCTTGGTTGAAATTTGTCGAAGATCATGCAAAACCCATATCTGAGAATTTTCTGGCAATTGACTGATGAACTCAAGAGCCTTTTCTTTGGCTATTTGTGCGGGAACTCCATTGCTTTGTTGGATCTGCATTGAAGGGGAAGCATCAACATAAACAATGTATTTCGGATTGTCGGTTGAATTATTATGATTTTCCCTTTGCCACTGAGGATCAGCAAAATATAGGACCAAGCAAAAGAATGCCAACAAACGAGAAATTAGCAACAGCCAGCGTTTGATATTCCTCTTTTTCTGAGAAATTTTAAGTATTTCAGTTAATCGAAATACGCCAGGGAAATAATATACGTTGTGCTTCTTGAATTGAACGAGATGAACAATTACAGGTAACAACAACAAGGCAAATGCCCATAAAAACTGAGGTTGCCCAAAAAACATAGACTGCTAATTTACGGATTTTAGAATAATCCGTTCAATGTACTCTCAACTTGCGTGATAATTTTCGACAAATCTTCAGGATTCTCCTGAAAATTCATGTCATCTACATTAAAAATCAAAAGTTGTCCAAGTTTGTAATCGCCAATCCAGGCTTCATAACGTTCATTCAATCGTTTCAAATAATCCAATCGAATAGCATCTTCATAGTCTCTACCTCGCATTTGAATTTGATCAACCAATTTAGGAATTCCAGCTCTGAGATATATCATAAGATCGGGAGGCTGAATTTGATCCTTTATATTTTCGAACAATCGCGTATAATTTTCAAAATCCCTGCTCGACATTAACCCCATGGAATGTAAATTGGGAGCAAAGATGTATGCATCTTCGTAAATGGTTCTATCTTGAATTACCGTTTTCTTTCCATTTCGAATCTCCTGTATTCGCTGCCAACGGGTATTTAAAAAATAGACTTGCAAATTGAAACTCCATCGTTGCATGTCTTCATAGAAATCAGAAATATATGGATTCTCATCCATGTCTTCCAATTGAATTTCCCAATCGTAATGTTTTGCCAATAAATTAGTTAACGTTGTTTTTCCTGCACCTATATTACCAGCAATTGCGATGTGTCGAGCCATACTACAATAATAGTTCATGAGTGCATGCTCAACCAAATTCACTCGACACAAAAGTTTTACACAAAAACACGCATACACGAGGAAAGCAAACCAATCAGAACCACTAAATTTGCATAACTTAAAACCCAAATGTCAAAATCCACTACGCCTAAAAAATCTTCTCAATGGAAATTACTACTTCGAGTTTTGCACCTGGCTTCCAATCAAAAAAATAAAATTATACTTGCTGTTTCACTTACATTAATCCAATCTCTTCTCACCTCTTTACAGCCCTACTTGTACAAAATCATTATAGATGATGTAATTATCGCCAAACAATTTCAATTGCTCAATCAATGGGCACTTATTCTTTTATTTTGGCTACTTTTCCAAACCATCTTAGGATTTTTTAATTCATTTCTGTCGGAAAATATCGCACAAAATATTGTCTTGAATCTAAGGCAATTCATTTACCAGCATTTGATTCGATTGAAACTAAAATTTTTCGATAAAACCCCAGTAGGAACTGCAGTTACACGTTCTATTTCAGATGTACAAACTATAACGGATTTATTTGCCAGTGGACTGATTACCATCCTTGGAGATTTAGCCCAAATAATCGCCATTTTATCGGCCATGATTTACATTTCATGGAAATTAACTTTAGCAACTCTTTTGGTTATTCCGTTATTGCTGTACAGTGCCAATAAATTTCGAAAAGGTACGCGCGACACTTTCCAAGAAGTTCGAAACCAAGTTTCTGCATTAAATGCATTCCTACAAGAACGAATAACCGGAATGTCAACCGTTCAACTTTTCAATCAAGAGGAACGGCAATTCTTCAAGTTCAAACAAATCAACAAAAAGCATATGGATGCCAATATTCGAAGTGTATTCTACTACAGTATATTCTTCCCCATCGTTGAGGTTTTGGTAGCTTTGGCCTTTGCCATCATTATTGGATATGGAACTATTTTACTTTTTAATCTCGAAATCCAACTCGGATCTATAACTGCATTCATCATGTTTGTAAATCTGTTCTTTCGTCCTATTAGAGCCATTGCCGATCGTTTTAACAATATTCAAATGGGTGTAGTTGCTGCCGAACGTATTTTTGATTTAATTGACGATAAAGACAACATTGAAATTGATCCACAACAGACTGATCTAAACGAAAACCCTTCTGATAATTCCAATTCACCACTTCCGTTCAATTCAAATTCCGAAACCCTTCACTCCAAAATTCATTTTGAAAAAAGTTTAAACAAAATAATTCCTACCCATTTAAACGGAAAAATCGAATTCGAAAACGTTTACTTCCGATACAATGAAGGACCATGGATTTTAAACAACATTAGCTTCTGTGTTCTTCCGGGGGAATCGCTTGCACTAGTTGGAAAAACAGGTAGCGGAAAAACTTCTATTGCCAGCTTAATCACTCAACTTTATCAACATCAACAAGGGGAAATTCGAATCGACAATATCCCAATTTCACAATATTATCTGCCCGTTTTACGTCAAAAAATTGCATTCGTTCTTCAAGATGTTTTCCTATTTTCGGGAAGTATTCAAAACAACTTAACATTGAATAACCCAAACATTTCCATAACGGATTTAATTGAAATATCTAAACAAATTGGTGCATTTGAATTTATAGATGCACTGCCAGGCGGATTTGAATACAATGTTCAAGAACGAGGAATGTCACTTTCAACTGGCCAAAGACAGCTCATTTCCTTTATTCGGGCACTCGCTGCCAACCCCAACATCATCATTTTGGATGAAGCAACCAGTTCGGTTGATACACAAACCGAACAAATGATACAAAGAGCCATTGAAATTTTGCTTAAAGGGCGAACTGCCATTGTGATTGCTCACAGATTGAGTACAATTAAAAATTGTACCAACATCATGGTACTCAATCAAGGAGAAATTGAAGAACAAGGTTCCCATGATGTACTAATGCAAAAGAATGGGGCTTATCGTGAGCTGGTTGAACAATACCAATCCGCGAAAATGGGAATCAATTAATTACTTGGATTCTGTAATCCTACGAAAATTAAATTTTGAAGTTGAATTAAAACACAATTCAACTTCAAAATAATCAATTTAAGTTTATTCGTTGATTTACAATGGTGTTAATTGAGTAAGTAATTCCTCTATTTTTACAAGACATCTGAAACAAGAAGAAGCTGTCTCATAACTGAGGC
>CAZQFZ010000051.1:14255-18858 GCA_964592635.1 uncultured Rhizobium sp. | reverse complement strand
ATTAATGAATCTTTTAAATTCATGCCTTGCTCTCGCATTAAGTCTGCAAATTCTACAATAAGAATTCCATTTCTCACCACGATTCCCGCCAGTGCCACAATTCCAATTCCGGTCATGATTACTGAAAAGTCCATGTCAAAAATGGCGAATCCCAATAATACTCCGATAATTGAGAAGAAGATTTCACTCAAAATGATGATGGGCTTAGAAATTGAGTTGAATTGAGTTACCAAAATGATTACAATCAGTGCAATAGATGCCAACATGGCAGTTCCCAAGAATGATGATGTTTCAGCTTGATTTTTTTGTTCACCTGTCATTTCAATTTCAATTCCATCAGTAGAATTGATTCTTGAATATTCATCTATCCCTGCTTGAACTTGACTTACCACTTCGTTTGGAGCGTATCCTTCCAATACATTAGAACCTAAGGTGATAACGCGTTTTTGATTCAAACGATTAATACCACCGTATGTATTTGAATATTCAGCACTTGCAACAGCTGATAATGGAATTTGACGCAACATACCGCCCATAGCCATATCTCGGAATGTGATTCTCATATTCAACAACTCGGAAAGATTGTTCGTTGTACCTTTTTCCAAACGAATCATTACTGGATAATCATCATTTTCATCTTTGAACTTTGTAGCCTCAGCACCATAAATACTGTTTCTTAACATCATACCAATTTGTGCAGTACTTACTCCATAGGTATTGGCACGTGTGCGATCAATACGGATAATAATTTCAGGTTTTGAACTAACAAAATCACTCTTTAATTCTTCAACACCCGCTATTCCTTTATCGTCTAAGAATCGCTTCAATTGAGTTCCGTGTTTAATCAGTGCATCGAATTCATCACCGCGAATTTCAATGTTAACCGCTTTACCCACCGGAGGACCATTTCTCTCTTGCTCAACAACTACTTCAACTCCAGCAAATCCTTTCAGGTTGTCGCGAATTTCATTCAAAATATTACGGGTACTTTTACCATCTCTTTCTGCAAAGTCAACAAACGCAACCGTAATTTTTCCTTTATTTGAACTGGTTGTACGATCGCCGCTACTCGGGTCAGTTGCACCTACAGCCACGTTGGAAATAACACTTTCTACCAAGTCGCGATTGTTATTCTTATTCAAGATGTCGAAAACACGAGTTTCAGCAATTTTTACAATGCTATCGGTATGTTTCGCACTCGTACCTGTCGGCAGAGTTAGATAAACATAGGTAAAGTTCGGGTCGGCCTGTGGGAAGAAAACTACTCCGGGTTTACGTATTGCAGTAATCACAAAACTTAAGAAAAGTAAAATAACCGTTCCAGCCAAAATCATTATAGAGTGCTTACCTTTTAAACTCCAAATAACCAATGCTTTGTATTTGTCTTGAACTTTGGGCCAATGCTTAGTTTGGAAATTATAAATAACTTTCTTCAACCACAAATGATGCAAAACATAAAGCAATGTAAATAAGAACATCAAATTACCGAAACCAAATGCTATTACATAAGAAATCAATGTAATAACACTCATTATTAATGTGGTTTTTCTGAAACCCTTATCTTTCATGGGTTCGGGGGATGGACGGTCGTCCTTATTCATGAAATCCACTGCGAATACTGGATTCATGATATACGCAACCACTAAAGAAGCCAATAACGTGATAATTAATGTAACCGGTAAGAAGAACATAAATTTACCCACAACACCTTTCCAAAACGCTAAGGGGACAAAAGGAGCGATGGTAGTTAGAGTTCCAGAAAAAACAGGTACAAATACTTCGCCCGCGGCTTTTTTAGCTGCAACTTTGATGGGGATATGCTCTTCATGGAAAATACGATGTGTATTTTCTATTACCACAATAGCATCATCCACTACAATTCCCAATGCTAATAAGAAGGAGAATAAAACGATAAAGTTCAAACTAAATCCTAAAGTAGGCATTATTAAGAATGCCACGAAACAGGATAGTGGAACAGCTAAACCCACAAAAATCGCATTAGTAGCACCCATAAAGAACATTAAAATCACCGTAACTAGAATAAATCCAATGATAATGGTGTTAATCAAATCGTGCACAGTAACACGAGTTTTGGCACTTTGATCACCCGTAAATACTACATTTAGATTTTGAGGATATTTAGAAGTTTTCTGTAGGTCCGAAATTATCGCTCGACAATCGTCTGATGCTTGAATCAAGTTTTCACCAGAACGCTTTACTATGTTCATGGTAATTACGTTTTTACCTTCTAATCGAGCATAACTTTCTTTATCTTTAAATCCATCTACAATAGTTGCAATGTCCTTTAAATAGTTGGTTGAACCCGTACTTCCTTTGATAACAATGTTCTCAATTTGTGACACTGAGGTAAATTCCCCCGAAACACTTAAAGAACGTTGCATATTTTCAATGTCGATATTTCCACCTGAAATACGCATGTTTTCATATTGAATGGCACGCGAAACATCATCAATAGTAACACCTGCTGCCACCATTTTAGTGATATTCAAGTTAACCTGAATTTCTCTATCCAAAGCACCCACTAAATCTACACGAGTAATAGACGGCAAACTTTCGATTCGATCTTTTGCCATTTCCGCATACTTTTTCAAGTCTTGCAAACTGTAATCACCACTAATGTTGATATACAAAATGGGCATGTCGGAAAAGTTTACTTCCATCACTGTGGGATCTGTTTTTAAATCATTCGGCAAGTCGGATTTGGCTTTATCTACCTCGTCCTTTACTTTTGACTTGGCTTGTGCAACATCCACATCCGTATCAAATTCCACCATGATGATGCTGAAATCTTGAATGGATTGACTTTTAAGCTGTTTTACCCCAGAAATAGATTTGATTTTCTTTTCTATTGGTTTGGTGATCAAATTTTCAATATCCTTGGGTGAAGAACCAGGATAAATAGTTTGAACGTAGATCGTGGGTATAACAATATCGGGGAACTGCTCTTTGGGTAATTTTATGTATGAAAAAATACCCGCGAGACTGATAAACAAAGTCAGAATATAGATACTTGTTTTGTTATCTATACTCCAACTGGTTGGTTTAAATTCTTTGAAATTTTCCATATAGGTTGAGTGTCAAATTCGATGTATTATTTAGAAGAAACAGGGTTGTTTACTTCAATAGATTGGCCATCAATCAACTCTTGAAAACCATTAGTAATCAATAAGTCGCCCGCATTAAGACCTGTAATTACTTCAGTTTCAGTGCCGTTGTTTTTACCTGTGGTTATTATTCTTTTTTCAGCAACTGATTTGTTGTTTTTAGTCGCTACCAACATTACAAAAGATTCGCGATCTGTTTTTTGAATAACATTAGAAGGTACTGCAATTGCATTGTTTTTAGTGTAATCGGTTATGCTCAATTTTGCAATCATGTTGGGTTTAACATTTTTAATGCCCCCCAATTTGGTTTCCACTTTGAACGTGCGATTCATAGGGTCAATAAAATTCGATGCAAAACTCAAACGAGCTGAAACTTCTTCCCCCAAATCCGGGAAAGTTACTTTTACTTTGTCTCCCACTGATACTTTTCCAGAATAACCTTCAGATACGTTTGCAACTACTTTCATGTCCGACATGTTTACCACTTTGAAATAAGGCATTCCTGGAGCAGCAACTTGACCTACTTTTAAATCAACCGCTTCAATTGTACCATTGATTGGCGATTTGATATTATACATGTCGATTGTATTGTTCAAGGTGTTTAGACTTTTTTCTAAGGCTTCTTTCTGATTTTTTGAAGTCAAGTACTGAATTTCAGTACCTACACCTTGTTTCCATAAACGCTCTTGCTTTTCAAATACAGTTTTCGCAAAACTCACTTGTTGCTCCAATTCCATTTTGCTCTTCAAAAGCTGTGAATTATCTAATTGCGCTAAAACTTGACCAGCGCTCACATTTTGACCTACCTCAACGCTCACTGCAACCACAGTTCCTGGTACCTTAGATGTGGCGATAGTACTTTTACTCGCATCTACTGTTCCTTCGAGTATTAATCCGCTTTCAAAAGTTTTAAGTGTAATGGTGTTGGTTTCCACCATTTTAACATTGGTTGCTTGATCAGCTCCCAATTTTGACATTAACTCTTTTTCTTTTACTTGAAGTGCGGAAATTTCCTTTCTAACCGATTCCAATTCGCTTTTCAACGCTGCTTTGTCATCTTTCTTTTCACCACAAGATCCCATAAAAATAAGGCTACTTACTACTACAGGGATGATATATTTCGTATTTTTCATATTAAATTATTTATTTTTTTTGTTTTTTTCGGGGGATGCTTTTGAAATTCTTAATTAGTTTGGCTGTAATTGGGTTATACTGCATTAAAACAATGATTTTCCAATGCTTTTGTTGAATTCAATTTTAGAAATTACCAAATCGTACATCGCATTCAAATAATTAATTTGAGCATTTTTCAACTCCGTTTCTGATTGAACAATTTCTAATGAAGATCCAACGCCTTCTTTGTATTTGATGTTCGATTTTTCATAAATTTCACGAGCCAAATCCAAGTTCTCTTTTTGTAGAGATGCTTGTTTTAATCCCAACAAATAAGTAGATCTATTTTTGTTTATTTCGAAGTT
>CAZQFZ010000051.1:0-14155 GCA_964592635.1 uncultured Rhizobium sp. | reverse complement strand
TTATCTAACTCACCCAATCGAATCGATTGATTGATGATGGCATATTCCGGACGAGCTTTGAAATCAGCAGATTCTTGAATATTTTCAACAAAACCAATGGCTTTATCAATGGTTTCGATATCATCGGTTAACTCGATAGGTGTATTCACATCCATACCCATTTGCAGTTTTAATGCCATTGTCAATAGTTGAATACCATCATTTAATTTCTCTTTTTGGATTTTAAGATTGTTATATGAGTATTGCAAGCGCTTCACATCCAAGGATTCTGCAAATCCTTCTTTATTCAAAGCTTTTACATCGTTTAATGATTTTTCTAAAATATTCATGTTGGCATCGATCAAATCGATGTTTTTACGTGTGCTAGCAACCATCAAGTACGATTTAACCACATTCAGTTGAACATCGTAATCTGTTTTTGCTTCAAGCAACTGACTCATATTCATGAATTCTTTGGTTGCTTTTAATCCAACTAAATACGATCCATCAAAAAGTAACTGGTTTACATTGATGTTTGCCGTGGATCCAATTCTCTGTTGAAACTGTAAGAAAATATATTCTGGTGCTCCAGGTGCTGGATTGAAAGAGTTTTTTATCCATTGTCCCGGGATAGTCAAATATTGTTGATATCCAAAACTTGCACCTACTTGAGGCAATCCAATGGCAATGGTTTGTTTTACCGTTTCCTGTGCAATTTTCACATCAATTTTGGCCTTTTTAAGGTCGGCATTGTGCGTTAACGCGTGTTCAACGGCTTGTTTGACGCTCAATTTCATGGCTCCTGCAGTGGATTCATTGGAAACCTGCCCAAAAACAGAATTAGAAATAGCTGCAATTGGACCAATCAATAGAATGATGATATATTTTTTCATGAGTTTAATTCGTTAATTCTTTCTTCTGTTGTTTTTATTTGAGGTAATTTATTTTGTTCGTAATTGCTAAACACAGATTCCAATTCTTTTAATCCGTTTAAAGTGGAAATTCCTCTAATATGGTATTCCATTAATTGGAATAACAATTGTGGATTATAATCATCATCCGTTTTTTGGGAAATTTGTTCTGTGTAGGAGTATATTAACAAAGCAAATGACTTGGAAATTAGATTTTTATCAAATTCTGGTCGGTAAATTCCCTGCTCTCTTCCCTTATCAATATTTCCAGATAGCCTCTGAATGATGCTCTTTTCGCGCATTTGTACCATTTCCTGGTAAATTTCAGGATGGTATTTCTTAAGGTCTTGAATTACACTGGGTCGTACTTGCGACAATTGTTGCACCGCAAAATTGGTCATGGCCAACAACTCATGTATGGGATGGGAATTGGTTTTTGAGAAATCTTCCAAGGAAGATTCTATTTGCATAAAATGATCTAAGACCGCGGCTCTAACTAAATCTGATTTATCGTTAAAGCACTTATATAGTGTTTTCTTAGAGATTTTTAAAGCTTTGGAAACATCATCCATGGAGACGTTTTTAATCCCCAATCGAAAAAATAAAGACTTAGATACCAAGTGAATCTTTGCCAATCGTTCCATAAAGCGGGGCAAAGTTAATTATTTTTTGTGATGGAAACTTTAATTCTTTTAAAAGTTTCCATCACGCACAAGCATAATCGATAATTAGTGAATTTCTATCGACCAAGGCATTCTGCATTGAATTCCTTGAGTGTTTTTAATCGACTTTAACTCTTTAACAGTCAATTTATCAATACCAATTTCGTTCAAATAATTATTAAGAGAAGATTCCACGCCCAATTCATCCTCAAACCACTCTTCAAAAAGGGGTTTTTGTTCAGGGTAATTATCAATTCGATACTCTTTAATCTTGGCCATTTTTGATGCAGACTGAATCGCTCGGCTTAAATCACCAAAATCGTCAATTAAACCAATTTTCTTAGCTCGAATTCCGGAGTAAACTCGTCCCTGAGCTAGGTTATGAACACTGTCTTTTGGAAGTTTTCTGCCTTTTGCTACTATTTCAATAAAATCAGTATAAACTTGATCAATAGAAGCTTGAATTTTCATAGATTGTGCAGGATTCAAGGGTTGGTCAGGTCTCCATAAATTAGATTCTTTACCCGTTTGAACGGTTTCGTACTTCAATCCCAATTTGTTGGTGTACATATTTTGAACATTCGGAATTAAAGCGAAAACTCCAATGGAACCTGTAATTGAATTTGGCTGAGCAAAAATACTATCTCCCAAACATGCAATATAGTATCCCCCAGAAGCAGCAACATTAGAAAAAGAAACTACAACGGGTTTGACCTTCTTGAGCAATTCAATTTCTCTGGCAATAACATCGGAGGCAAAAGAACTTCCACCGGGACTATTTACTCGTAAAACAACAGCTTTGATATTTTTATCGTCTTTGATTTTGCGAATTTCTTTGATGAAAGAAGTACTTCCAATTTGACCCACTTCACCTTCTCCAGCAACGATTTCACCATCAGCATATAGAACAGCAATTCGGTTTTCTGAATAACTGTATTCAGATTCAATTTTTAAGTACTTTTTAAGCGAAACTAAGGAGTTTCCAGGTACTTTATTTTGAATTTCTGATTCCACTTCATCCGCATATTTCAAAGCATCAACCAACCCAATGGATTCCGCTTGTTTAGGAAGAAATGCCAATCCCTCGTTGGATATTCTATTCAGAAATTCAACATTTAATAGTTTATTATGTGTTATTCTGGTTTTAGAAATCTGTTGAATTTGATGTTGGTATAAATCATTCAAATATTGTTGAATTTGACTTCTATTGGCATCCGACAATTTATCTTCAGTATATGGTTCTACGGCACCTTTGAATTTGCCAACTTTAAATACTTGGAATTCTATACCGAGTTTTTCCATTAAACCTTTGAAAAATACAATTTCCGATGAAAAACCATCAAATTCCATCATGCCTTTGGGGTTTAAATACACTTTATCCGCTGAAGTCGCAATAAAATACCCTTGCTCTGAGTAGTTTTCAGAATAAGCAATGATCCATTTTTTCGACTTTTTAAATTCCAATAACTCATCACGTATTTCTTGAGAATGCGCAATTCCACCGTTATAGGAGCCAGCATCTAAGTAAATTCCTTGTATTTTGGGGTTGGTAGCTGCCGAACGAATGGCATCTTTTAATTGATTTAAACCAAGATTTAATGTGTTTCCCGAAATTTGAGCGAGTAATTCTCTAGCTGGATCCTCAGTCGAAAGTTCCGATAGTTCAGATGGCAATTCAATTTTCAAAACCGATTTTTCAGCTATTTCGGGGGATACTTGCTCGTAATCCATCGAAGATACGGCAATCAAAATTACCACGAACAAGCCTCCCAAGGCTACAAAAAAACCGAATAAAAATGTGAGGAAGTACTTAATAAATGTTTTCATTGAATTACAAATATAAATCGAATTGGTTGCTGCTTAGGTCATTTCCTTTATTTCCTAATGGTATAAAAGTGAGCATTTCGTTGAAATTGCTAATCCATCGGACAATTGAATATATAAAAAGAAAAAATGGAATTGTTTTTGCTAAGGTAAAATCTGTATTATTTTTGACAGGCGCTCAAAAAACGAAATAAAATTAATTCAAACGCTCCCTTATGTATTCAAATTTACAATTCATTAAGTCAAAACAATTCAAATCAACATCACGTCGGCTCACTCGTTTCGGAATCCTCTTCTTATTATTATTTTCCTCAAAAGTCAAAGCTCAACACCCATTGGGTTTAATGGTAGGAGATTACAATAGTCCTTATTCCTATTCGTTGAATCCAGCATTGGCTAGAACAAATCCAGGCAATAGAGCATACGTAAATTGGTGGGGTGCGAGTTTGAATTTAGAAAATAACTTCATGAAATACAATGCTCCAATTCGATTAGGTGCATGGATTCGAGAAGATTACCCAGCAGAATACACCAATATTAATGGGTCTCTTGCGTTTCAACAGGATTGGTTACCGGTAGATAAAACCGTTCAAAACTGGAAGTTGAACTACTTAAATGAAGTGTATAGTCCATCGTTTTTCTTCCCCATTGAGGATGTTGGAGCGTTTGGCTTTGGTGTGAAATCCGTAAGTGGGTTTTCAATCAATGGGCTCAATCCCCAATTCGGAAGTGTAGTTCGATATGGTATGCCAGAAATTGAAAATCAAATAGGTAATACCATCAATCAATCTGAGTTCTCTATTAACACAGAAAAGTATCAAGAATGGTTTTTTACGTTTGCTGGGTATGACAACCCTTCAAAAATCCACTCCTGGAGATGGGGTGTAACGGCAAAAATGCTTTTGGGAATGGGTATTGCACATTTGGGTAGCGATAATTTATCTTTTGATGTTATTGATGATAAGACTATTAATATCAATCAATTAAATTCACGATTGTATTATTCCGCGGGATCCATGCGCACCATGCAACACCCCTTTGGTTTGAAATTTGATTGGGTAGAAGGTGTTGGATTAGGAACAGATTTGGGTGTTATGTATGAACATCGGCCAAACGCACTAAAATACAAAGGATTTGACTGGTGTGAGTCTGAAAAAAGTTTGGCGTACTCGTGGAAGTTCGGTATGTCTATTACCGATTTAGGATTTATTTCTTATTGGGGAAATTCTAGCAACATTACATCATTGGGTAATCAAAATTGGACTATTGATAGAAACATCATTCAAAACGGACAATACACCACAGGCGATGAAAAATTGCAAGATTTATCACAACGATTATTTGAAGACTTAGGAGCGGACCAAAACTCAGAGTTTCTAAGTTATTCTCCAGCAGCATTAAACATTCAATACGATAAAGCTATAAATCAAAATCTCCATTTGGGGGCATATTGGACACAAAGCTTGAAAGGAAAAAACTCAGTAGGTTTAAGACGCGCTTCTTATTTAAGTATCGTACCTCGCTGGCAATCAGAGCGTGTTGAAATTGGATTGCCATTAACATTGGCTAATGATTATACTGCTCAACATGTTGGAATTTATGCACGATTCGGTCCTTTTATTGCAGGTACTGACAACCTTGATGGATTAGGTAAATTTTTAGCGAATGATAATTATTCCGGGGGAAGCTTTTATTTTGGATTCCGTTCTAAAATTGGTGGGTGCGATCGCCCGAGAAATAAAAGATATTCAGTAATCCAACACGAAACTTTTAGAGATACTCAAATTAAACGAGATACAGTTGTAGTGAATAAAACCATTACCGACACCATCGTTAAAACCGAGCGTAAAACGCAAACTATTACCAAACAAGTCATAGATACCATTTATCAAACCAATAAAACTACGGTAACTGTACCTGGAAAAAACAATGCTCAAATCGAGTTGGTTAAAGCTAAAGAGGATCTTCAAAAATCCCAAGCAGATCTAGGAAAAGTAAAAGCGGATTTGAATAATGCACAAATTGATTTGCAAAAATCGCAAGCTGATTTAGGAAAGGTAAAGGCCGATCTGTCGAATACCCAAAATGAACTGGGAAAGGTGAGAGCCGATTTAGCGAATTCGAATGCCGAAAATGTCAAGAACAAAGCAGAAATCAGTGTATTAAAGGATCAAAACGGTTCAAAAGATGCAGAAATAGCTCGTGTAAAAGCGGATTTGCTTAACTATACTAAAAAATGCGATGACGATAAAAAAGCATTGCAAGATTATTTAGACAAGATTCAGTTAGAATTGGCAAAAGAAAAGCAAGAAAAAGCCAAAATTGCCGCTGAAAACGATGTGCTTAAAAATCAGGTGAATCGCCTAAGTGCTGCCACTGTAGGTTTGAGTTGCGAGAAACAACTAAAGTCAATGGATTCTGCTTTGGTAGTTGAAAAAACAAAAAGTAGTAATGCTCAAATTGAAATCGTAGGCTTAAAGAATAAAACGTCTCAACAAGAATCCGAATTGATTCGTTTGAGGTCGCAAATAGATGCATTAACAAAGGAAAAAACACTTTTAAATGATCGAATTGCATTGTTAGAAACACAAAAGAAATTATGTCAAAGTGAATTAGACAAAATCAAGACAACTACACAATCTCAAATCGAATTAGTCAATCAGAACAACGATTTAAAAATTAAGCTGGCCAATGCTGAAAAGCAATTAGCTGCAATCAATTTAGAGAAGGAAAATTGTAATAAGCAACTTGCTGCTATTGTATTGGAAAAGGAAAACTGCAATAAACAATTGGCACAAGTAAAATCTCAATTGGAAATTTGTTCAAAAAATAGTGGTGGTACATCGTTGGATGCTGAAAACTGTAAGAAACAATTAGCAGCACTTCAAACTGAAAAAACATCCCTCGAAACGAAAAACGCCCAACTTTCAGCACAAGTTTCATCATTGACAGCTCAAGTAACTTCTCTGAATAGTCAAATAAATGCGGCGAATGCTCAAATAAATACGTTAAAAGGTGAGGTTACATCAAGCAGCACAAAGATAAATGCGTTGAATGAACAAATTAAGTCGTTGAATTCACAAATTGCAACATTAACGGCACAGGTGCAAACGTTAACTACTCAGAACAGTACTTTGTCTGCACAGATTTCTACATTAACTTCTCAGAATGCGGCATTAACAGCCGATAAAAAAGCATGTGAAGAGAAATTAGCAAAAGCTTCAAGCAGTATTTCTGTATCTGAAGATTGCACACCTTACAAAAACATGGTAAAAGAATTGGAGTTAAAAACCGCAGAATTAGAAGGGAAAAATAAAACCTTAGAGAGTCAAAATGCTACATTAACAACCCAGAATGCTACATTGCAGGCTGCCATTAAAACCAGTGAAGCTACTATTTCTCAGCTTAAATCAAATCTTCAGAAAACTTCTGCAGAAATTGAAGCACTTAAATCCAATTCTTCAAAATGTGAATCTGAAAAATTGATGTTAAGTGCACAATTGGATGCCGCTAAGAAAAAGATTGCCGAATTAGAAGCTGCTGCTACTTCAAACACAAGTACAGATTTAACTGCTCAAATTAATACTCTAAATTCTCAAGTAAGCTCTCTAAAAGAACAGTTACAAAACAAAGATGCTCAACTGCAAACAGCTACTATCAAGATTGCAAGTTTAGAGTCTAAAATTGCTGCGTTAGAAAAGCAGTTGTCTGAATGCAATTCATTGGTTTCTGCGGCTAAATCAGATTTGGATGAATGCTTAAAAGCTAAATCCATTTTGGAAGGAGACGAAAGTCGCTTAAGAAAGCAAATCATTCAAATGGATGAAGATATGGGTAAATTGAGCGGAATTATCAAATCCAATAGTGCGGAAATAAGTAAATTGAAAGCCGAAAATTCAGCGTTGAATGTGAAGTTGAAAGAATGCCAATCTAAATTAGCTCCTACACCAGAAGCTCCTTAATCATTGTATTCAAGTCGGATTTACATTGGTATATGTTTTTTTATTTATTAAAACGACATATACCAACGTAGATTTAATCTTCTTCCAGTTAAATATTCTGGCACACCATAACGGTTATTATTCAAATCTTTAACCCAAGAATAAGCAATTACATTGTTGATATCCAACAAATTGAATACATCCAATGTAATCCAAGACTCTTTTATGTATTTGAAATTATTGGGTGAACTTTGTAGTGTTCTAAACACCTTGCTGAATCCAATATCCACACGCTGATATCGGGGTATTGTATTAGGTGTGGTGCTATAACGCGCTTTCCCGTCCAAAAAATAGGGAATGCCTGTTCCGATTATCATACTTAAGTTTACACGAACTGTGGGGTACTGAGGAAGACGATCCTGGAAAATAGCAGCAAAAGTAACCCTTCTATCGGTTGGTCTACGTAGCCAATCGGAAGTGACTAACTCGCCATTGGAATTGGTATATTCAATTCGTTCTTTAGAATTTAATATGCTCATGGTAAACCAACTTTCCAACCCTTTATTGAATTGACCATACAATCGATTATCCATCCCCCAGGCATAGCCATAAGATGAATTTTGAGCATAATATCTAATTCGAATATTGTCGTATAAATAAGGAACTAAATCGTACATGTATTTGTAGTAAGCCTCGGAGGAATATTTGAACTTTTTACCCCATAAAGTAACCATTCTGTCCATCCCTAATACGCTATGCCACGATTTTTGAGCTATTAGTTGCTTGTTTAATTGTCCTTCAAAACTTCTGAGTTCTCTATAAAATGGAACCTGATGATACGCACCCACGGAGAGTCTGTAAGTTACTGGTGATTTGTATTCTTGAGATGAATTTACGTGTTTGTTAAAATGCTTGTGAGGTTCCCAAAATAGAGCAAATCGGGGCATAATTAGTAATTCTTGGTTCAAAGACCAGTAGTTTCCCCGCACACCAAAATTCACCCACCAATTTCCTTTTTTATCAATTTCCGTGCGATATTGAGCAAATCCTGAATATTTAAAGCTTTCTAAAAAATTAGTGGCACGAATAACCTGATCAAGCAAAATGGTATCTTGACTGAAAGACCATGGTGCAATATTATAATCTGCACTATCCATGTACAACCATTCATAAAATCGGTCGTAAATGGTTTCTTGGTTGACTCTTAAGCCATATTTGAATTGCTTTTTAGAGTCGTTCTTTCCGATGGTTCCGATATGCGAAAATTGAAGTATTCGACTTTGCATTCGATTTCTTCCATGATCTAGGTAATAACCAAATCCTAGTGTTCTTAATGGTTTACCCAAGTTGCTAGAGCCCAAATCTCGATCTAACTCACTCAATGAATAGGCGCCTTGTATATCGAAGTTCTCTTCCTCCTGCACCGAAGTGGCGCTAGCAATCCATTTAAACGAAGTTTTAACATTGGGCTTGTATTCTAAGGTGAGAGCACCCAATTGGTAAGCATAATTTAGACTTTCCTTACCGGCCATAAATACATTAAGTTGATATGCAGCTTGAACTATGGTACCAAATTCAGTAGTTCTACTTTCTGGAATTAAAGTAAATTGATTCTGGGAATAGTTGCCGAGAAACTCCAACGACCAAAACGAATTGTATTTCCATTTCAATAAAGTCTGAACATCTGCAAAGTTCATGGAGTATGTTCCCTTGGTATTTAACGTAGCTGTTAATAAAGAATTGGAAAAATGTCGAATACTCATCACACCAGAAAAATTCTTGTGCTTCCCTTCAACAGTAAAAGCATTTATCATGGTACCTAAACTAATTTGAGATTTAAATGAATCGGGACGAATGTACGAAACATCCAACACAGAACTCATTTTATCGCCATATCGCGATTCAAACCCTCCGGCACTGAATTTCAATTGTTCTACCAAATGAGGATTAATAAAACTCAGTCCTTCCTGTTGACCGTTTTGAATTAATTGGGGACGATATATCTCGATATCATTTACATAAATCAAGTTTTCATCAAAGTTGCCCCCTCGAACATTATATTGCGATGAAAGCTCATTATTACTGCTTACACCGCCTAATGTTTTGATGATGTTCTCGATTCCACTTCCCACGCCTGTATTTAAAGCTAATTCACGTGGTTTGATTTCTTCCATAAATCCTACTTGATCGCGTGATCTGATTTCAACAGTTGCAATAATTCCCACTCCTTGACCTAAATATAACGTGTCAAGTATATCCAATAATCGCACAGAAATTTTTAAAGATTTATCCGGTATCCGGGTTTTTCGTATAAATTTTCCGCAAATTTTTTCACCTTTTTGATAACCAAAAATGAGGTATGGCTCTTCATCAAGCGAAAGTTCAAACCTACCGGAAGTATCGCTAATTGCAAGTAATTCCGATTTGGAGTTTTTAATTTGGACATTTGAAACGGGCTTTTGGTCTTGATTGACAATAATTCCAAAATAATTGGATTGCGCCAGGGAATCTATCCCCAAAAAAGAGAAAAGCAAAAGTACAAATAATCCGGAATTAAAGGATTTCACAATGGTTAAACGTCAGTTTGAGTTGAATATTTTAAAAGAATTCTGTGAAGAACTCTGGATTTGGAAATTTAACCAATATGCAACAATCGTTCAATCATAGATTGAGGATCTGAGGCAGAAAATACCGTATTTCCGGCTACCAACACATTGGCTCCGGCATTGAAAAGGGTAGAAGCGTTTTCAAGTGACACTCCTCCATCGATTTCAATCAAAGTACTGAGGTTCTGTTTATCTATCATTTCACGCAATTGTTGCGTTTTTTCAATGGTTTTCTCAATGAATTTCTGTCCTCCAAATCCTGGATTCACACTCATTAAGCAAACCAAATCTGTTTCAACCAAGATATCGCTCAATAAAGAAACGGGAGTATGTGGATTAACCGCAATTCCCGCTTTCATGCCGTGTTTTCTGATTTCATTTAGTGTGCGATGCAAATGTGTGCTCGCCTCTAAATGAACCGTTAAATTATTCGCACCGGCATCAGCAAATGCTGATATATAACGTTCTGGTTCAACAATCATTAAATGCACATCCAATGTTTTATTCGCTCTTTTTTTCAAGGCATTCATAACCGGAAAACCAAAAGAAATATTGGGTACGAACACCCCATCCATAACATCCACATGAAACCATTCAGCCTTAGAATCGTTAATCATGTCAATGTCGTGGTTTAATTTACCAAAATCAGCAGATAAAATTGAGGGTGCAATTATGCGGGTCATTTCGCAAAATTACGACATTTTCGTGATTGCTTTATGAATATCGTATGCAAATAGTTATACTAAATGCGGTAATAACTGTACCACCTGCTTCGCCTCCAACACATCATGAACGCGTAATATGTGTACGCCTTTAAGCAGACCAAAAGTATGCAATGCCGTAGTGGCATTGAGTGACTCTTCTGCCGTGATTTCAAGAGTTCTGTAAATCATACTTTTACGAGAAATCCCCATGAGAATCGGGAGATTTAAATTCAAAAAAAGTTCAATATTACGGAGCAATTCATAATTGTGATCGATGTTTTTTGAAAATCCGAATCCCGGATCTACCACAATATGATTCACGCCGTGATGTTTAAAATACTCACTCTTTTTTTGCAAATAATCAAAAACTTCTTCAGAAACTTGATGATAATGAGGTGCATCTTGCATGATTTTGGGATCCCCTTTTTTATGCATTCCGATATAGGTCAAATCTTGATTCTGAATGCTGGATAACATTTCAGAATCATCTTCACCAAATGAAATATCGTTGATGATTTCAACACCTTCAGAAATACTGTTTTTAGCAATGGAAGCATGATAGGTGTCAACAGATAGCCAAACTTCTGGAAAAGAGCTACGTAGTGCTTTAATGACAGGGTGGATTCGACTCCATTCTTCTTCTTGGGAAATTCTTTCAGATCCAGGACGGGTACTTTGTCCCCCAATATCCAAAATTTCGGCACCCTGCTGAATCATTTTTTCTGCAGTTAAAAGAGCAGAATGGACAGAATGTCGACTTCCTGAAAAAAAAGAGTCTGGCGTAATATTTAAAATACCCATTATTCTTGGGGTTTCAAGGGAAAGAGTTTTTCCTTGACCTTTCAAATAATGGGTAATATTCATGTATTTGTGGTAGTAAAAAAGAAATTTTTAAATTAATTCGTTACTTTATAACTTCGTCTGGGTTGCCCACCATGTCTTCAGGTCTAACCCACAAATTGAATTGCTCCTCGGTTAAAAGACCCAATGAAATAGCCGCTTCCTTTAATGTAGTGCCCTGTTTATGCGCAGTTTTTGCAATTTTTGCAGCATTTTCATATCCAATATGGGTGTTCAAAGCCGTTACCAACATCAAACTTTGATCAACTAATCTCTTTATGTTTTCATGATTGGGCTCAATTCCAATTGCACAATTTTCATTGAAGCTCAAGCATGCTTGACCCAATAAGCGTGCACTTTGCAACATATTTGCAGCAATCACAGGTTTGTAAACATTCAATTCAAAATGTCCTTGAGTTGCAGCAAATGAAATAGCAACATCGTTACCTAAAATTTGTGCACATACCATAGTTAACGCCTCGGGTTGAGTAGGATTTACCTTGCCTGGCATAATAGAAGAACCGGGTTCGTTTTCTGGTATAAGAATTTCACCGATTCCACTTCTAGGGCCAGAACTCAACATACGAATATCGTTTGCAATTTTAAATGCACTAACAGCAGAACGTTTGATTGCACCGTGTAATTCAACCATTGCATCATGCGCAGCTAGAGCTTCAAATTTATTTGGTGCGGTAACAAATGGAAGTCCTGTTTCTGCAGCAATATATTGAGCAACCAATTCAGAATATCCTTTTGGTGTATTTAATCCGGTACCTACAGCTGTGCCGCCTAAAGCTAACTCTGCTGCTGGTTTCATTGCGCGATTGATGGCGGAAATACCATTATCTAATTGTGTAACATATCCGCTGAATTCTTGTCCCAAAGTGAGGGGAGTAGCGTCCATAAAATGGGTGCGACCTATTTTTACAATATTTTTATAATCGCGGGCTTTATGTTTAAGTGTAGTTTTTAACGCTTGTAATCCGGGCAATGTGTAATCAATTACTTGTTTGAATACCGCGATGCTCATGGCAGTCGGAAAGGTGTCGTTGGAACTTTGACTCTTGTTTACATCGTCGTTGGGATGAAGTACTTTGGTTTCATCAGTAAGCTGACCACCAGAAATAATGTGAGCGCGATTGGCAATCACTTCATTTACGTTCATGTTGCTTTGCGTACCACTTCCAGTTTGCCAAATAACCAATGGAAATTCTTTATCGTGTTTTCCTTCAATGATTTCATCACAAACCTGAGCAATTAGTTTGTACTTTTCTTCGGATAAAACACCCAAAGTAAAGTTCGCTTTAGCAGCACATTTCTTCAATACACCAAATGCTCTTACAATTTCAATAGGCATGGAAGCTTCTGGTCCAATTTTGAAATTGTTTCTACTACGTTCAGTTTGAGCACCCCAAAGTGCATTCGCAGGGACTTTAACTTCCCCCATGGTATCGTGTTCTATACGGAAATCAGCCATAATGCTGCAAATTTAACAGGTTCACATTCGATTTTCTCACAAAGTGGAAAAAATATAGCTCCAAGCATCGTTCATTTGTATTTGCCAGGCGGATTCTTTGTGATCATGATCTTGATAGAGCTTGTAAAAGTAACTGCGGGGAGGAATTTTGCCCTTAACAGAGTCTTGAATTGGATTGGACCTATTTTTATTCATTGTTTCGGGGGAAGTTTTGATACTCTGAAAGCAGGGCATTGGCTGTATGTAATCAACGCGTTTCAAAGTATTTTCAATTTCATTGATTTCATTAACACCGCAAATTGTGGCAAAGTAATTTGCATCAATGAATATTCGGTGAATGTTTTTCTGAAAAGGAGCATAAAAAGAATCCAAGTAGCCCGTACCACGTGCAAAAAATAAACGATGTTGTCCATCCCTAGGCAATTTTTCTTTCAAATAATTTTCAAATGCCAATGGCGCTGCTTCGTAGGTTAAAGGTGCTGATCCAGGCCAATGTGTCGACAAACAAATGGCATTTCCAAATACATTTGGATATTCACACAATGCATACCAAGAAATCAATCCACCCATGCTCGCGCCACCAATTACGGTATTTCTAGCTTCTTTTTTAGTTCGGTAGTTTTTGTCGATATATGGTTTTAACTCATAAACCAGAAATTTTAAATATTCATCGGAATTCAATCCAACATCCCCAAAAATAGATTCAAATCCTCCTCGATGACGAATGATACTGTCTTGAGATTCTTTCGACATGCTTTTCCAGGGTTTTTCGGGGAAATAATCGCCGGATCTATTCTTGCCATCATTAAATATTCCAACAACAATAGATTTATATTGGCTTTTTGCGATCAACTCATCCATTCCCCATTCCTGATGATTCCATGTCCAACTCGAATCAAATAGCATTTGTCCGTCGTGCATATATGTAACCGGAAAACGGGTGTTTGTTTGTGTTAAATATTCAGTGGGAAGCCAGATTAATACCGTTCTTGAGTGAATAATTTTGGACTTAAAATCATTGATTACAATGAGTTTACCTGAGCTTACTTGAATTGAATCAGCTGGCTTTGCAAACTCCTGTTCACCACAGATAAAATTTCCCTGTAAAAATGAAAACCATCCAAGGCCAACCAGGAGAAATAGAGTACGCAACATATGTTTTATGGATATGTAAATGTGAAAGATCAAAATTGCGCAATTTTCATGATATT
>CAZQFZ010000050.1:0-19054 GCA_964592635.1 uncultured Rhizobium sp. | reverse complement strand
CATACACAAGTAAAATAACAAAAAAAAAGCTGCCTCAGTTATGAGACAGCTTCTTGTACATATACTTTAAACCTTAGTTGCAACTGCTCTATTAGGGAGCAATTGCAGCTCGGAAATTACAAAATCAAAGATTACTTAGAATCTTCTGTTTTTGCTTTTGAGTGACACTCTTTCTTGTCACCATCTTTTTTGCAACACGCTTTAGCTTCACCCGCTTCAGCTGTTTTATTGCAAGCTGCTTTCTCAGCAGAAGCACCATCTTTCTTGCAGCACGCTTTTACTTCGCCTGTAGTTGAAGCTTGAGCTGATTTATCGCAAGAAGCTTTTGCACTTGATGCATCGGCAGTTGCAGTTTTAGATTTGCAGCATGATTTTGTACCATCTGCTTTTGAACATTCTTTCTTTACCGGCTCTTGAGCAACTTCTTTAGCCGCTGTTTGTGCCATAGCTGCGGTTGCAAAACCTAAAGTCAAAGCAACCATTACTAACATTTTTTTCATCTCGTTTTAATTATTGATGTTTTGCGAATATAGAGTTTTATAAAGGCAATTACAAAATAACACGATATAACTTCCTCGTTTTACGACAAACGTTGACGATTTTGTGACCCAAATTAGCTCCATTGAGCAATAATCGTTTCACCTCCCACAGTTTTTTGGTTCAATTCTACATTGATTTTTGCGTCGAGAGGTAAATAAATATCAATTCGAGAACCAAATTTAATAAATCCATATTCTGCGCCTTGAGTGGCTTTATGTCCTACTTTGGCATAATTCACAATTCTTTTTGCCAATGCACCGGCAATCTGCCTAAACAGTACAATACCATGAGTGGTGTTTACTGCAACGGTGGTGCGTTCATTTTCTGTAGAACTCTTGGGATGCCAAGCAACTAAATATTTACCGGGATGGTATTTCTCATAAATCACATCTCCCGTTACTGGATAACGGTTAACGTGGACGTTGAAGGGCGACATAAAAATAGATATCTGCCTGCATTTACCTTGAATAAATTCGGGCTCTTCTACTTCTTCAATTACCACTACTTTTCCATCTGCAGGAGCAATGACCAATCCTTTTCCTTGGGGAGTTGTTCTGTTGGGATGTCGGAAAAATTGCAATACCACCACAAAAAACAACAACGATAAAATCAGAATCGTTTGTTGATACCAAGTACCATCAGCCCATAATGAGAACGGGGTGTTTAAAACACCCAGTCCTATTATGGTTAACAAAATTATTTTATAACCTTCTTTATGTATTCTCATGAATTCCTTTAAAGATTAGAAAGACCCTCTGATTTTCAGAGTTCCAGCTACTTTTTCTAGAGCCACTACGTAAGCTGCCAAACGCATGTTGATTTTGTGCTTTTCAGCTGTTGCAAAAACGTTATCAAATGCCATTTTCATAGCACGGTCTGCTCTGCGATTCACGCGCTCCTCTGTCCAATAGTAACCCAAACGGTTCTGTACCCATTCAAAATAAGAAACGGTTACCCCCCCTGCATTCGCTAAAATATCTGGAACAACCATGATTCCTTTTTGATCTAAAATAGCATCGGCTTCAGCAGTAGTTGGTCCGTTAGCACCTTCTACAATCAACTTTGCTTTGATGTTGTTTGCATTTTCAGGCGTAATTTGATCTTCCATAGCCGCCGGAACCAATACCGTACATTCCAATTCCAACAGCTCTCCGTTGCTCACTTTTTGAGCATTGGGGAAACCTTCCAACGTTTTTGTTCCGTTGGTTGCAATATAATTTAACGCAGCTTCGATATCAATTCCTTGGGGATTGTAATAACCACCGGTAACATCACTGATACCAATGATTTTAACACCCATTTGAGCAATCAATTTTGCTGAAATACTTCCTACATTTCCAAATCCTTGTACTACACAAGTGGCATCGGTTGGCTTAATCCCCATTTTGGCTAATGCTGAACGAGTTGAAACCATCACACCGCGGCCTGTTGCTTCTACACGACCTAAACTTCCCCCGAGAACAATAGGTTTACCTGTTACAACCGCCCAAGAATTTTGGCCCTTGATCTTGCTGTATTCATCCACAATCCAAGCCATTTCTTGTTGACCCGTTCCCATATCAGGAGCAGGAATGTCAGAATCTGGACCAAATACATCTTTCATTTTCACCGTGTAGCCACGAGTCAAACGCTCTAATTCCCCTTTGCTCATTGAACGAGGATCGCATTTTATGCCCCCTTTGGCTCCACCGTAAGGAATACTAACAATGGCACATTTCCATGTCATCCATGCAGCCAATGCTTTTACCTCATCCAAATTTACATCCATGCTGTAGCGAATACCGCCCTTTGATGGACCTAAATGATCGGAATGTACTACACGAAATCCTTCAAAAACCTTGATGGTTCCATCGTCCATGGTAACCGGTATATTCGCGATAACCACCTTGTCGGGAACCCTCAAAACATTTGCGAATTGTTGATCCAAACCCAAAACATTCACTGCCGCATCGAAGCGACGATTCATACTTTCTAGCGGATTATACCTAGGTGATCCGCCGTTCATTGGTGCTGACATAATAATGTGTCGTTTAGTAAATTGTGCGACAAATTTAACGCAATGGGTAATGCTAAAAAAAGAATTTTTACCAATTGCCTAAAAAATTAGCCATTAATGAGTTCGATTTTGAATAAATCGAATCAACAATTGCAATGTTATCAATATGTTACGTGGTGTTTTTATACGCTTTCTAAAATCGTATCCCATGCTAAAAAAATTCATGAGCATCACCACAGTGATCCCCAAATTGAATCCAAACAATAAGTACCTCGCAAAGTCCAGCTCCGACAACCAATTCGACTTTTGAGCAACATACCAAAAGGTCATCATAGTGAAAAATCCTAAGGCATGGTTCCATAACAAGTTCATAAACTGATTGCGCGCATGCAAAACATGTCCCAAAACAGCCGAAATACCCAATGCCAAAACTCCAGGAATCATCCAAATAAAATAAACAGACATATGGGCAAAATCGGGCCCAAAAATCATTTTATATAGTGCGGAAGGCAGTAAAGCGGTAAATGCGATCAAAAGCATAGTCCCAACTGCACTCAGCACAAAAAACCTCCAAATCCAACGATTCTGACTGACTTCCGAGCGAATCAACATTTCCGTTTGCAACAACCTTGCGTGTACCATACCTCCCAAAGAATTGGAGAAAATCCACAGGGTATCGGCAATCAATAGTACATTCGATAATACTCCCGCCAACTTGCTAAAGTCCACATATCCCTGAAACCCCAAAGGAATGATCTGCGAATTATATCCCCAAATCTTAAGCATCCATGCCGAACACATAAAAACGGGCATTCGATATATCAGAAATAACATGAGATGCCCCAATTGGGCTAAAACCCCTTCCTTGATTTCAAACCATCCGAATTTTTGTTTCGGGGGAAGCGCTATCGGCTCCTGCATCATGGGTTGCACATCCATTTTGACCGCTGAATCTTGCAGTACATTTTTAAGAAATCTGCCGCTCAACCAACACCAAATAAGTCCCGAAATTGCCAAAATCCACAGAATGAATGAAACGGGACTCCATTCATTTTCAAACACATACTGCACCCATCTCTGTATTATATTCTTCGGTGCGGAAGAATCCGAGTGATAACTATGACTGACCACGAAGAATATCCATCCCAAAAACAACAATCCCAAAAGAAGGAATACCAACTTCAGGAATTCATAATAAAACTGCCAGCGATTTCGCAACAAAATAAGA
The DNA here is from genome assembly GCA_964592635.1 of uncultured Rhizobium sp. Taxonomy (GTDB): domain Bacteria; phylum Bacteroidota; class Bacteroidia; order NS11-12g; family UBA955; genus VMCP01. Next base: position 15,290 of record CAZQFZ010000050.1, on the reverse strand, counting down.
TCTTTACTTTGTAACAAATTGATTACCATGTTCTGACGAACTAATGTGGCACCCAAAATCACAATGGGAAAAGTGGTGTAACCCCAATTAAATCCCCAGAACCCAACAATACCCAACAATCCTAAAACCGTTCCACTCACCCACCACAAACGCCGGGTTAAATACCGAAAATCGAATTTAGAAAACCAATTGGCCATCACAGAACCCACAACCAACTCATTGATCATCAATGCCAATTGTAAATAGAGGAGCATCAAACTCAATTCACCACGGTTGTGTGCACCCAGCACCCTGGAATAAATCACCACAGTTACAAAGGCGGTTGCGGCCTTGGCCAACTGCCAAGAGTAGTTGCTTCCAACGTTGCGTAAGTTCACGACAACTCCTCCAAGAACATTCCCAAAGATGCCAATTTGAATAAGCGGTTTCTGTCTAACGAACTAATTTTATCTCGCTGGTTCCACATTTTTTCGCGGTAGATTCTCAAAATGTATGCATCCAATTTCGAGGATAAAATATAGGGTTCCCAATGAGCTATTTCCTTCATTGTGAGCCAATCTTCTGGAAGAGTAAACCCTTTTTTATCGGTACGAGAATACAAATCCAACGGTAATAAATCTTTAAAGGCATTGCGTAGTATTCCTTTGGGATAACCTCCCTCACTCAATTCCCTCAAACCGAATTTCCCCAAAAATGAACCCGGTAAAGAAACGTCATCTGCGAATGGGTTGCGGCTTTCTAGCTGAAATGCCATGCCATTTCGATCTTCCCAAGCCAACATTTGTTGTAATCGTCCGTAAAACTTCGGATCCAACGAATTTCCGTAATAATCACCCATCATGAGCTCGGTTAAATCCAGAACCTTAGGGTGCAATTCAATATGGTTGTTTTCAATTATTTCTGGTGAAAAAGCCGTTCCCCAAATGGATTGGTCGATGCGCTTTTTTAAAGCGTCCGACATCCAACTTCTCAGGCGCCGTTTCAGTGCCATGGCCCGAATTTTATTGGGTGGCAATGGCCAATTTCCCTTAAAATCCGCAATGCTGTTTTTGTCTTGCAAATAGGTTTGAACAAAATAATCGGGGTAACCGCCAAATAACTCATCTGCACCTTGTCCATTGAACAACACGGTAATATCGTTATTGCGTACGGTTCTGCATAGTACAAAATGGCCCACATTATTCCAAGCCACTGCGGGTCTGCCTGTTTTTTTTATCAACTCCTGTAAATCGGCAGTTGAAAATTCGGCTGCATCTATTCTATGCCAAATTCCTCCGTGTTTCTGCTGAACTTTTTGTTGCCAGGCCGATTCATCGCCGGGCAATCCGGGTGCACCCACTGAAAATAAATGCAGCTTTGCATCCATCCCCAAAAGCCAACGACCCAAGCCCAAAATAATGGCACTATCAATGCCACCGCTAACGGCAAAACCCATAGGTACATCGCTGCGCAGGCGTTTGCGCATGGATTCAAACAACAATTCGCGTAAATCTCTAGGGTCTTGTAAACGGTTCGAACCAATGGGATCAAACCACTTGCGAACGATTAAACTACGCAAATTCGGAATCCATTTTATCCAGTGTCCGGCTTTCAGCGACTCCACTTCATCGAACCAATTAACCGCATCCGTCATGGAATGTTTCATGTGTAGATAGACCGCTTGGGGATTTACTTGATTCACCCCTGCCAATTTTCTCAAGGGTTTTTCTTCGCTAGCAAACGCAAACCCATTATCACTTTTTCGGTAATAAACGGGTTTTACGCCCGTGCGATCGCGCACCACCGTGTAAGTGTTCTCCAGTGAATCATACACACAAAAAGCAAAAAATCCATCGAGAAGCGACAAACACTTCTCTTCCATTTTTGCCCATAATTCCAACAACACCTCGGTATCCGTATCGGTAATGGTATTCAATCGATATTGTTTGCGTAATTCGATGTAGTTGAAAATTTCTCCGTTATAAGTAAGCCAATATCTGCCAGTTGCATCGCACATGGGTTGATGTCCGCGCAATCCGGGAGCAATGATGGATAATCTTTTATGAACTAAGAATCCGGTTATGGAGGGCTGAACCGCTTGTTCCCAATTGGTTTTTGGTAGGTACTGCAGGGAATCCGGATACTCTTTTTGCGCAACATTCACCGGCAGCGGCTCTTTATTCCGGAGCAGAAATACCAAGCCCTGATCATCGGGTCCTCGGTGCTCCAAATCATTCAGAAACTCCAGCGCCCACTTCTCCCAGTAGGATGGATCCTTTACAATTGCGCTCGATATTCCTGCTATACCACACATGAATTACGGTTGGTCGGTAAATTTAAGGGAAGCATAGGTTTTCACCAAATCTACCACCGCATAATCCGGGTGAAATTGTTCTTTCGCTTTGCGCTTTATTTGTGTAGAATCAAAATTTGAGCGGTGTTCAATAAATTCCAACAAAGCTCGTTTGATTTCTTTTTTCATTTTTTCGGGGGATGTCTTTACGGACATTAGAATGCCGTTGTGGCTGTTCACCATTTCTGCAACGCCACCTGTTTTGGTTGCAATTACAGGTAATCCAAAATAATGAGCTTCCACTATGACACAAGGAGAATTTTCTACAACCGATGGGAGTACCAATGCTGTTGCATTTTGATAAAACTCTTTTAACTCCCCTACCGGTCTGGATTCGTGATATTCTATCGAATGAAATGAGGGTTGGGAAAAACTTTTGAGTAGAATCGCTTGCTGGTAAACTGCGTTAAATCTCTCACGATTCGACCCAACAATAACTAATCGAATCTGAGGATAATCGGTTTTTAGCTCTAAAAAAGCACTCATTAAGGGGGCCCCGTTTTTTCGATCTTCCAAATTCGATATATGTAAAAACACGATTTCGGCTGGATTGAATGAATCCGGATATTGAGAAGAAGTTACAGAATCTCCTTTGTCAAAAACGGAACTTTCACTTCCTGAATTTAAATCCAGAGGAACGGGATCCAAAATTGTGGGTTTACTGGATTTTAGCACTTTTAAATCATCCGACAACAATGCTGGATCGACCACATTGGGCAATAAAACCGATGCTTTTGATTTTCCCAAAGCCCTTTCCATTTGTTGCAACATGGTATTGGAAATAGCAGCAACAACATCTGTATGTCGCCATAATACCCGAAAGCTAAATTGAAACCAAGGGTTTCTCAAACTGAACCGGTCCGGTGCTTGTTCGTTGAATATGGCCCAATGTTCGGTATATAAAATTCGATATCGGAACTCCTTTTGAAACCAAGTTGCCACTATACCAATTTTATCCGCCGCATGAACATGAACTATCCCGTATTCCCGAGTGTTGTTGAATTTCAGACTTCCCTGCGGGAAGTCTGGTGTTTCCCTATCAAATACCAGTGCACCCTTTGAGAATTTCCGAGCTGAAACCGAATTTTGGGGCATGTCCATGGATGTTAACTTTTGATGCACCACTCTATGCGCTCGACGATAGTAAATAATTAAATTGAGCAGTTTAAATACCAGTCCCTTAATCTGAGGCACGGCAATTACTTCCTCTTTTACACCAACTTCATTCTTTATTCCGGGTATGTTAAATTGAGAATTCCTCTTATTCATCGAGGCATCTGAGCCAGCTTCCGATATATAAGAGTTAGCATCTACTGCATCTGAGTGAAATTTCGATGGTTCAGAATACACTTCGGGTACATCTGAAAATTTCCTCCCAAACAGCCTCCGAATCCCCTCCCAAATTGTCACCGAAAACGGAGCAAAATGAAGCACGTGTATCTCTTCTCCACTTACTTTCGACACCGCAGCAGCATGTCGCGCAATAAAATTTCCTGCCAGAGGATTTTTCGAATGCGGATACCATCCTGCTAACCACAATATCTTCATTTCTTCAAAAATACATCGAATTATTTGACCACTCTAACGGTTTTGCTTAGGGGATGTTCAAAATCATCAGTTTCCGACATGTCGTGATAATAAATTTTCACCTTGCCCTGACCCAGTTTTTCAATGAATTGTTTCATGGAGTAAGCAGAATTGTTTATCATAAACGGAGCAATGCAATGTTTCCATTTCCCATCCACATAAGCCAACAAACCCACCGACAACCAAGTGCTATTCATTCCGGAAGTAATTAATTGTATTTCATCGGTTCCATCATCGTCCACATCGCCGATGTTTAATATACTACTTCGACAAGAATTGAACACCATATCTGTAAGCGCAGCATTGCTTTTCAAAACCGTGGTACACATCTCGGCTTCTATTTTTTCGGGGGATGGCTGTTCTAAGTACACGTATTCTGTGTAAGAATCGCCATTAAAATCTCCCTGAATAGCTCCTTCAGGCACAATTAGCTGTTGATCATTTGGCAATTCCCTACCGCCCGTTATTTCCAGTACCCGCGCGGCTGAATCCATTTGCGATTGTCGCTTCGCTTTCAACTGGATTTCCAAAGAATCCAACCGGTTCATTTCATAATCTCCTACATAATTACACGACGAAATTCCCAATAACATCCATGCAACCAATCCGACAAATGTGCTATTTACGGAAACGGAAACTAGTTTCATTGGAACTGATTTTCGAATTATAACACCTGTCTTTCGTTTAAACTTTATTGTAATCCCCCAAAGTTTCATCATCTTCATTACATTTATTTTTCTTGGATTAATTGAATCAACTGATTCTTTCGGGTTTCTAACATATTTACTTCGCGTTGTGCGGCTTCAATTTGTTCGGCTCTTTCTGAATGCGATCGCAACAATTGCCATTCCTTAGCGTGATTCAATCGTTCTTGAGCGCCCGCCAACTGCGCATCCACTTCATCCAGCTCCTTTTGATATCTGGCCACGTTGATTTCACGAATGCGCGCCTTTTCCGCTTCCACTTTCGCTTCTAATTGTTCAAAATACTTCTCTTGGCGATTTTGATGTACTGCCATCAGTTCGAAATAATAATTATCCAATGCAAGTTTACGAGCATTTTCACGGTAGTGTTTATAGGTAGAAGTTTGGGTAAATCCCAAGAAAACCAATAACAACGCTAACAAAATAATAGCAGCTATCCAAAGTACCTTTTTGCGTTCTTGTGTGAGCTCCATACTCTGCGAATATCTATATTTTATTCGAACCGTAACGAGCTTCTCCCGAAAATACAACGGTTATTTTTTGCGAAAATCGCAAAATTATCGGCGTTTCCACTCAATCTGCCTGAGCGAATACCCATCCCCCAAAACATTCACATCCACATAGTTATCAATTCCATCCACGACGCCCTGGTGCGTAAATTGCCACAAAAACCACGGATGTTCATCACTCAAATTGGGTGGGCGATCTGAATACCGTGCCATCACCCATTTATAATCCGAGAACTCTCCGCTAAAATTCTGATTATAAAATGATTGAAGTGAATACAACACCGGTTTTCTCTTGAATTTATCTTCGCACAATTGTAAAAATCGACGAACCCGTTTTAGGTATTCTTTTTTGGAAACATAACGACGATCTTCCAAGTCAATCATAGGCAATAAATCCTGGTGATACGGCTCAATTCTATTCAGAAAGTGTTCGAATTGCGCATCGGGATCGGCCCAAGGAATGTAATAATGATAACTCCCAACTTTGAATCCATTTTGCTTGGCTTTCAGCAAGTTATACACATATTTTTTATCGCGCAAGGAGGATCCTTCAGTGGCTTTGACATATACAAATTGTAGTTTTTTATCGTTCCAGGTTCGCACTTTCGTCCAATCGATTTCGCCTTGGTGTTTCGATACATCGATTCCATAAGCGGTGCCTTCGGGCGTGGGTGTTTTTACTTTTTGGGGACGGTGATTCGAATGCGAATTGGGATTGCTCAAATAGGTATTCCAAAATCGTTTCAACGGTTTTTTATACAATGGATAGAACGCGTAAGCGCATCCCCCGAAAACAATTAAAAGAAAGAATATCAGTGCAGTACGATTACCACTTGACGATTTTTGAGTACGAGAAATTTTACGGCGACGAGACTTATTCACGGTTTGCGAACTTCAATAATACAACAGCGGAGTGGGATTTGGAAACTTAATTATGTAAACATTTTTGCTTATACGTTGTGGCCTAATATCAGTGAAATACACGTTGGATACAAACATTTGATACTATCATAAGCAAAACCACTACATACTAAAAATGAGCACAATTTACATTTATCCACCACAAGGTTGTGAAAATCCATGATGCTTAGAAAGGGCTTTTAGTTTTGCATCAAACTACAAACAAATCCTTTCACCACAAACACAACATTATGAATTCACAACACACAAATTCTGCGCCTTTCAATGGCGAAACGCCCAACCAAGAAGTACACTTTTTCTCTTTGGTTATCATCGACGAATCCGGCTCCATGCAGCCGATTGCCCCCTTTGTTTTGGAAACGCACAACGGCATTGTGCAAGACATCATTAAAGACATGAAGGAGTACCCGCTCATGCGCCAATATTTCAATTCTTGGACGTTTGAGGGAAGCAAGATTCGCGAACGGATTCCACTCATGGAAATCAACGACCAGGTCATCCCCCAGCTTCAAGATTTTCGTCCCGGGGGAAGCACGCCGCTTTACGATGCACTGGGTACTGCCTTAACGAAGTTGGAGCGTGAAATTTTAAGTCACCCGGAATGGAAGAAAACCTACGTGAGCGTGAGCATTATTTCGGATGGGGAAGAGAATTCGAGTCGCTCGTATTCCGGAATGGAGATAAAGCGTTTGATTGAGCGTTTGCGTTTATTGGGATGGAAATTCGAGTATTACGGCGCGGATCACGACATTGAGGCGGCGGCCAGCCAGATAGGAATTCCGGAAGCCAAATCCTGGGACAAAACTTCCTACGGCATGCAGGGTGTTCGGACGGATCGGTCGGTATCGAATAAGCTTTTTTATTCGATGATTTTCCCGGAAAGTGAGAATGGGAAGGATTCAAAATGATAAAAATTCAATTATCGGATCACCTTTTATTTGATATACAAGAATTGACTAATTGGTATCAAAACACACAAGAAAAACCACTCACCCAATTGACCATACATAATTGGGTGGGTTCTTATTTTACCCATTTTATATTGCAGAATGCGAATCCATTCAGTTACAACTTTCATTTAGAAGTTTGCAGAGGAGAGCATTCGTTTGAGAAATTCACCGATCGGGTGCCATTTTTGAAAGAGATTGTTGGGCACAGTTTGGGCTGTGTAATGTTTTCGCATCAACCGGTTGTAATTTTTGCGCGGGTTCTAAATACTTCACGCGAATTGGCATACGAAGAAATCAAATCACACGTAGCTGAGGGCAATAAATTTAAATTCGTAGAAATCATTCAATCCCATTTCGAATCCGAATATGGAATTCACCAAGACGAATTTAACATTCTTCAAGAAATTCTAGGCTTAAAGCAAGCATTTCGATTGCCCAGCGATGTTGATTGTTATGGGATTACGGAGGAGATAATAAAGGGGTATTTTAAGGTGGGGTGATGATTATAAAAAACACTAATTGAGGATAAAACTCATTCAACTGGGAAATACTAAGAATTAAAAAAACTAAATAACCGATAAATAAACATTAATTATATTCTATGTCACTAATTTTAATCAATAATCTAATTACCGCAATTTTTGTGGTTTTAACTATTCTATTTCCATTCTTTTCTAAAAATCAATCCCGAGAAACCCTTTCAAATGCAGCTACTACGCTAGGAATTTTGGGAACATTTACAGGAATTCTATTAGGTCTAGTCGGATTTGATCCTGAAAATATTTCAAAGAGTGTACCTGAACTTTTAAGTGGATTAAAAACTGCATTTATTACTTCTGTAGTCGGAATATTGGTCTCATTAATTATAAAGTTCCGCCCTAAATTTTATCGTATTTCAATTGAAAACGCTGTAGATGATTCAGAAGAAATGAACAAAGCTGTCCTAAAACACTTAGCTTCCATGGCAACCAATTTAAAAAGCATAAATCAGAATGTCGGTGGAGATGGAGATTCTAGTATTTTGAACCAAATGATTTTGTTACGCACATCCTTGAGCGATAAAATTTCTGAATTAAGTCGCTCGTTTAATGAATTTGCTGAAAAGCAAAGTGAAAATAATATCAAAGCGCTTGAGGATGCATTGAACAATTTAGTTAAAGAATTTAATGAAAAACTAATTGATGAATTTGGCGAAAACTTTAAAGCATTAGATAAATCAGTCCAAAAAATGCTAGATTGGCAAATCGAATACAAAAATCAGATTGATGAAAATACAACACTATTGAAAGAAATTACTTACAACACCAAAGTTTCAACGGATAACCTTGGAGAAACAGTAAAATCAGTCGGTATATTCCAAGAAATGAGTGAAAATCTAAATAAACAACTCATGGCCCTTTCAATTGGATTAAACAGTTTAAGTGAATTAAGCGAAAAAGCTCAACAAGGCTTTCCCATGATTAAGGAGAACATCGAGAATACAATAGAGGAAATAAAATCCATGCACAAAAATATTTCAGAAGAAATCCAAAGAAACAACACAAGCTATCTGACCAATTTAGAAGAACACAGGAAAAATTTATATGATCAAATTGAGGGCAATCTGCAGAAAATAGACCAAGGCCTTGAAGAAGAACTGAATAAGAGCTTAAACTCTCTTGGAAATAGTTTGGCTGCACTTTCTGAAAAATTTGTAGAGGATTATGGCCCATTGACGGAAAAACTGCAAAAACTAGTACAACAAAACAGTAGATACTAATGATTAGTAATCAAAGTTCCAAAGAATCAGGGAGTCACTGGATTTCCGTTTCTGACTTAATGAGCGTCCTGATGATGATGTTTTTATTTATCGCCGTGATATACATGGAGAATGTTAAAAAGGATAAAAACGACATGGATGAGCTTATAAAAGAATATAAAGAAACTAAAGTTAAGTTATATGAAAGTCTCAATAAAGAATTTAAATATGATTTAGAGAATAAATGGAATGCCACATTGGACTCTATAACTCTTTCCATCAAATTTGATTCTCCTAAGGTTCAATTCGCACAGGGTAGTTATGAAATACCAATTGACTTTCAGGTTATTTTAAACGACTTCTTCCCAAGATATTTAAAAGTTATAAGTAAATTTCAAAAAAGCATTTCTGAGGTACGAATTGAAGGGCATACAAGCATCGAAGGAAAACTAAATCAAACATTAGAAGATGCCTATTTCTATAACATGGAATTATCACAATCTCGCACGAGAAATGTGCTTTATTATTGTTTAAATACTCAAGTTGATAGCCAAGATAAAACCTGGGTTAGAAAAGTAATTACGGCAAACGGTTTATCATCAAGCCAACCTATATTAACCAACGGACAAGAAAATAAAGAATTGTCTCGAAGAGTAGAATTCAGAGTTCGAACAAAGATTGAAGATATAATGGATCGATTGCTAATAAAAATGGAAAAATGAGATTAATTGATTTCAAAGCTCCTAGTTCTAAACTATCAAAGTTGGTATCCAAAATTGGAGCGAATTACCCAAATATCGACTTTTCATCCACATGGAACGCGTTGGATATTGGAGCATTGGATATTGCATTAAACAATGAGGGAATCGATATCGATGCTAAAGATTTAGAAGTAAATCCTATCGACGATACATTCATGTATGAAGGGCGTCGTGTTTTAGTTTATATTCGAGATCAAAGGGGGTCATACATCAATGGTCAATTAACTGTCAGTGATTATCGTTTTCATATAATTAACTGCAAAACAATAATGGAATTCCGCAGGAAAGGTAAATTCAATAGATATGTAGTTTCAACACGTACTGACAATCTATTTTCTTGTAATATTTTAATTGGTCAAGACGTTCAGCAACAATTTAGAGAGCTTAAGGTTTGTAAGAATTGTCTTGATCAGTTATGTTATCTTAGATATTGCAATTTAACCTCAAATCAAAAAGAAGAAATTCACGTTTCATTTAATTTGGTAGATTATTTCAAAAAATACAATGGTACATACGTTTCGAAACCCAAATTTAATGACAGAGATCAACCTGTAGGTATTTACCCTGAAAATTGGCCCGAAATTTCAAGGCGTATACGAATTCGGTTTAATTGGAAATGTCAAAATTGTTTGGGCGATTTCAGTAATAGAAAATCTTTCTTAGATACACATCATATTGATTCAAATCCAGGTAATTGCGAAGAGAGTAATTTAATTCCCTTGTGTAAAACATGTCACAAACAGGTTCATTTGCTTTAGCCCATTGTGATCTGATTAAAAAATTGACTTGATAAGTTGGTAAAAAAGTAAAATTATATTTCACACTTGAAAATTAGCTTACAGAATATAAAGGGTTTTTAGAATTCCATACCTGAACGAGTTTATTATAATGATTCGTTTGCATACAAAAATATTTTACAGCATCGAGAATTCTACGACTTGCTCCTGATTTGGCACAACTTAGTAGATTACCATGAAAATCAAATTTACAATCGACTGATTCTGATTCTTTAATCAAATGAAAGTGTGCCTTTTTATCAATTAAATGGTCGTTTGAGTATATGTGAAGTTTAAATCCCATTCGATTCTTCCACTCTTTAATTTGCTCAAAACCAAACCAACGCTGACCATTTTGAAGCTGATCAATTGTTAAACCCTTCGATAACTGAAACAAGATTTCATCAAAACCTATTTCTAAAGATAATTCATTTTCACCCCCCTACGCCACCGCAGTTTCATTGATCTCCTCTATCAAACTTAAAATCTGTGTGGAGGTTTGTTCGTCGAAGACACCCATAATTCCACTCGTGTTGATGTCCGTAAACGGAGGTTCAAACAACATCGAGGGTTCAATGTATCCCTTAACACTGAAGAAATTAATGATGGTATCCATAAAACGAATTTGCTGAGAATTTAACGTCTGTCCGGCCAGAATTACCCCAAATGCCTCCTTAGCTGCATTGATTTCTAATCCAACGATACTGCGAATAAATTTTCCCAACGGCTGCTCACCAAATGCCTTATTGAACTCATCCTTAGTTCCCAATTCTCCCTGTTCAAACAACATATTTTCCAAGGCCACCAATTCTTCTCGAGTAATCTGAATGTTGTTTTTCAACTTGTGAATTGTTAAATGATTTTCATTCTGTTTCAGATACTGTTCCACCTTCCTGCGGTACGTGTCCAAATCATTGAATCCATAAACCAACTGATATTCACTTGCATTGCCCTCAAATTCATCAGTAAATGAAGTGAAGTAAATCGGTGTTTCTTCAAAATCCAAAAACTTAATTAAATCCCTCAACTCAAGTCGCAGTCTCTCAATACTCAGTACATCCCCCTCCTGCCAAAATAATTTGTCCTGAGCATCCCGAATTAAATCCATTTTTGCCGCTACCGACGGAATACTTGCTTTTTTTGACAACTTTCCCGCCATTTTTACCACCTTCTGAATCAATCCCACTTGTTTTTTGGAATCATTCAATATCGATAGCTGAATATCCAACATCAACGCATCAAATCGCTTGGCCATTTCATCCTGATCCGTTTCACTCATCAAGGGGGCAATGTGATCAAATAATTCCTTTATATCCAAATCCGTTAGCGCATTCCAAGCGTTGGGATCTCGGTATTTCTCTACTTCCTTCCAATGCTGTCGAACCACAAAACTATCAGTGTTCAACGATTGTGTCTGCAATATCAAGCCCTCCAAAATCAACGCTCCGTATTCCCTCAATTCCGAATCTTCGTGCGATTGCAATACGAACGACAATTTTAAGCGAAGTTCAAACAAACGTTGACTCAACGACTTCCCTTTCGAACCTTCAAAACCCTTGGGTTTATTACTGAAAAACTCAAAGTTTTCACAGAAATCAAAAATGACAAATTCTTTTTTATCATCCCCAAAACCGAACAAATCTTTACATAAACGTGTTCCCCTGCCAATCATTTGCCAATATTTCGCGCTGCTTCGAATCGGTTTGAAAAATACCAAATTACAAACTTCCGGTACATCAATTCCCGTGTCTAACATATCTACCGAAACTGCTATTTGCGGCATCTTATGCTTTAGTTTAAACTTGTTCAGCAGATCGTATTTGTACTCTTCATGGTAATCAATCACCTTCAAAAACTCCCCTTTATATTGTGGATATTGCAAATTGAAGCGCTCTTCGATAAACTTGGCATGCTGATGCGACCGAGCAAAAATCATGGTTTTGCCCAGTTTATCCCCTCCCTCCACCTTAATGCCATTTTCCATTAAATGACCCAGCACCTTATCAACGGTATCTGTATTGAACAACCAATTATTCAAGGCGGTTGCCTCTATTTCATCGGGGAATTCACCTGATACCGGATCAGTAAATTGCTCCTCGTATTTTAATTTTTCTTCCTCGCTAAGCTCAACATATTTGATACCGCTGCGCTGAAATTTAATAGGTACAGCAATGGCCTTAGGCGGAACCAAGAAACCATCATTCACCGCCTGATCCAATTCGTAAGCATACGTTGGATTATTCGGCTCCATGTTGAATAATTCGTAAGTATCTCTGTCTGCCTCACTTTTGGGTGTGGCTGTTAGTCCAATTCGTATGCCATCAAAATATTTAAAAATGGATTTATATCGATTGTACACCGATCGGTGAATTTCATCAAAAATAATGAGGTCGAAGTGCCCTACACCGTAAAAACGATTATCCCCATCGGCCTCCCCATCAATCATATTGATCATGGTTTGGTAGGTGGAAAACACAATCCTACTGCTTTCATCTTCCTTTTCTTTGGTCAAATCCACCGAAGGCAAGTTGGGCAAATATTCGTTGAGATTGATCTTTGCCTGATGAATCAATGCATTTCTATCGGCTAAAAACAAAACGCGTTTCACCCAGTTGGCTTTGCTTAAAAAATCAATCATGGAAGCCGAAACACGTGTTTTACCCGTACCGGTTGCCATCACCAAAAGCGCTTGACGGTGCTTTAATTCAAGAACTTCCGCAACTTTCCGAATGGCCTCATGCTGATAATATCTATCCGTGATGGCATCGTTTATTTTTTGGGACGATAGAGGTTTACTGTACACTCTACGCTGAATCAGCGTTTGTAATTCATCCTTCGTATAAAATCCATAAACCTCTCTGGGTGCGTAATTCAAATCATCCCACATCCAGGTTTGAAAACCGTTGGAGTAGAATATTACGGGACGTTGACCATATTCCTTTTGCAAACAATCGGCATAGCATTTTGCCTGATGTTGTCCCACGCGAGGATCCCTGCTAGTTCGTTTGGCTTCCACCACAGCCAAAGGCTTACCATCATCCCCCCACAAAACATAATCCACTTTACCATCCCCATTACTCCCATTTGCTTGCGGCATGCAATTTTTAACGGGATATTCAGGGACATTGAATCCGAATGGATCCCATCCCGCTTCGCGCAACAAGGTATCAATATATATTTTGCGGGTAAGATCTTCGTTCGGGTCGATCGGCGGTGGGACAAAAGCACTATTTTGTGTTTTTAATGCTTTTATACTTGCCAGTTCATCTTGCAGCTTTTTTAATTCCGTTTGTTGACTGTGAAATGCTAGCTCTAAATTTTGAAGTTCTGCTTTGGTTTTATCTTTTCCTGTTTCTTTGGGGATGATAGACTCGTTGAACGGCTGTATTTGGGGACGTTCTTCGCTGTACATCATAGTAACCCATCCAATAAATCCGTGAAGAAGTTTCAGGTTGTGAAGAACCTCTTCCGGTTTTATTTTAACATTGGCATGTACGGCATTGTTTCCCAATTTTCGAATCAGGTTGATGTGACTGAATTGCATGGGAGCCACAACATTTTTGAACGCTTGTTCGTGTATCAAAGAACTAAGCGACTTATCGTACGGTAGGGTTAAATCTTCATCGTGTTCATACATCCAGCGCACCCATTCCTCCAAGCTCTTGCGAAGGAGCATGGCAGCATACATGGGCGCGGCATACACATGCTGCTCCGCCTCTTGCGGCGCTTGCGCGAGGTTAGCCCATTGGGTAGGTATGAATGAAAAATTAGAGGTCATTGTTTAATTCATTTTCAATTTCTTCAATAGTTGGCAAAATACTTTTAAATTCATCTGGAAAAAGTTTGGTTAACTCGTATTCTGATACGCCAATTGGATGATTGATATTAGCCAAAGCATATTCTGCCACCAAATTGCTTTTATTTTTACAAATCAACAAGCCGATAGTAGGGTTATCAGTTGGATGTTTGATTAAATCATTTGCTGCGGATAAGTAAAAACTTAATTTGCCAGCGTATTCTGGTTGAAAATCGGTAGCCTTCAATTCAATAACAACATAGGCCCTAAGCTTTAGATGGTAAAACAGTAAGTCTATAAAATATTCGGTGTCGCCCACTTTGAGTGAAACTTGTTTGCCAACATAGGCAAAGCCACTGCCTAACTCCAACAAAAATTTGGTGATGTTTTCAACCAAGGCATTTTCTAGCTCACGTTCTTTGTAGCTTGCTGTTAACGTTAAAAAATCAAACTGGTAAGGGTCTTTCAATAATTGTTGTGCCAAGTCGGAGGTGGTTTCGGGCAAGGTGTTTTTAAAATTGTTGATGGCCTTACCTTGGCGTTGAAACAAGTTTGCCTCTATTTGTAGACTAAGAATACTTCTGCTCCAGCCGTTTTGGAGGGTTGATTGCGCATAGAATAAAGCCTCTTTAGGATCTTTTATTTTATTGATGATTAATTTAATATGCCCCCAAGGTATTTGTTTAAAAACAGGAAGCAGCAATTCGTCCTCAGCTTGGGGACGAATTGTAGAGATAAAATTGTCCTCAACTTGGGGACTTTTTATGGTGTATTGATAGAACAGGCGGCAATACTTTAAGTTGGTTTCTGAAAACCCTTGCATATCGGGAAATTCTGAAGTTAAATCTTTAGCCAATTGCGGTAAAAATTTTGAACCCCAAGCCGTTTGTTTTTCGGTAATCATTTTACCCAGTTCCCAATACAGCATTATCAATTCGGTATTTACCGCCATAGCCGCTTTAAGCTGTGCCGTGCGCACCTTTTGCTTCAGTGCTATTAACCAATCTTTGTATGCTTTGTCTAACATAGGGTTTAATATTAGGGTTTAAACCAATTCGCCTTTGAAGGCTTTTTGAATGAGTGAATTGAATAATATTTCACTTTTTAAATCGTATCCATTTGATGTAGATTGTTGAATTATACCAATGAGTTCAACATATTTATCTTGCAGATTTTTGGGTACTTTTATTAAGGGAATACTCCTTACAGCATCCTT
>CAZQFZ010000049.1:0-19195 GCA_964592635.1 uncultured Rhizobium sp. | reverse complement strand
TCTCGAACTTCTTCTTTTATTTTTTGAATTTTGGGATCCGCTTTCATGAAATTTTCGTTTCGGATTCGTTGAAAATAAGTTTCAAAGATAGTTTATTGATTCTTTTTTATTTTGATTGACATCCGAATCTTTTTTGCATTGTGAAATAGTTTTTTCACATCGGCATAGGCTGCATCTGCTTCGGTATTGGAAGGATATTGTCCAACGTATATTTTGAAATTGGGTTCATCGTAAATTACTTGCGATTCATAATCTGGAAGTAGTTTTTCGTCGGCTTGGACTTTGAATTCAAGGGCTTGACTTCGTGTAGGAAACATGCCGATGAAGATTCTATATCCCATTACCTCATGGTCATCGTTGTTGCGTTTTTGCATTCGTTGATTTTCGGCTTGCACAACGGCATCCTCGGCAATGATGGTTACTTTGCCTTGACCGTATAAATATCCCCCGAAAAGAGATAAACCGCAAAAAATGCAAATCTTTAAACTCATATTATGGTGCAAATATCGTGAAAAACATCGGATAACGTTTTACCTTGCTTATTTTTGTAAAAATGTCGAGAAAAGCTGCTTTAATTATTTTGGATGGATGGGGAATTGGCAATAAATCTCATTCAGATGCCGTGTTTAATGCGAATACACCGATTACCGATTCGTTGACCCAAAATTATCCTTGTGCAACGCTGCGTACGGATGGGGAAAACGTGGGTTTGCCAGATGGTCAGATGGGGAATAGTGAGGTAGGACACATGAACATCGGCGCCGGTAGAGTGGTTTGGCAAATGCTTGCAAAAATCAATAAGGATTTTAAAGAGGGCACTGTTTCGAATAATTCAACATTTATAAGAGCGATTGAAACAGCAAAGCAAAATGGAAGTCGTATGCATTTAATGGGCCTGATTTCAGATGGTGGGGTTCATGCCCACGTGGATCATGCTGCTGGATTGTGCAAGATTGCCAGTGATATGGGTGTAGAAAATATTTATGTACATGCTTTTCTTGATGGTAGAGATACCGACCCTAAAAGTGGTGCGGGCTTTATCAGTCATTTAGAAAATGCCATTATTGGAACTACTGGCAAAATAGCCAGCATTGTAGGTCGATATTTCGCAATGGATCGTGATTTGCGTTGGGAGCGAGTGAAAAAAGCCTATGATTTAGTTGTAAATGGTACAGGGGTTGTGGTTAATAATGCTGTGGAAGCCATTCAATCGCGTTATGATACCGGTATGACGGATGAATTTATGGAACCTTTGTTATTGGATTCCAATGGGTTAATTCGTGAAGGTGATACTTTGATATTTTTTAATTTCAGAACCGATAGAGGCAGAGAAATTACTCGTGCACTTACTCAAGAAGATTTTCACGAGTTTAATATGCACAAATTGAATTTGAATTTATTCACCATGACACAATATGATGAAAAGTTCAAGGTTTCCGGAATTCTCTACGATAACGATAATTTAGTAATGACGTTGGGGGAAGTGGTTGCACGGGCCAATAAAACTCAACTTCGCGCCGCTGAAACAGAAAAGTATCCCCATGTTACATTTTTCTTTTCTGGGGGAAGGGAGGAACCATTTGAAGGGGAACAACGATTGATGGCAGCTTCTCCTAAAGTAGCGACGTATGATTTGCAGCCTCAAATGAGTGCTGTAGAATTAACGGATCGTGCTATTAATACGGTTAAAGAGACTAAACCTGATTTTATTTGTCTGAATTATGCAAATGCAGATATGGTAGGACACACTGGAGTGTATTCTGCCATAGTTTCTGCTGTTGAAACGGTTGATTCGTGTTTGGGAAGGTTACTTGAAACGTTAAATGAATTGGATTATGAGAGTATCGTTATAGCCGATCATGGAAATGCTGACTTTGCAGTAAATGACGATGGAACGCCCAACACGGCACATACCACCAATCCTGTTCCAATTTGGTGGGTGAATGGTAGAGGAAACAATTCAGTACGTTTAAATTCTGGGAAGTTAGCTGATGTTGCGCCAACCATTCTGGAGATATTGGATTTGACTCAACCATCGGAAATGACCGGCAAATCGTTGATTATTCATGGTTGATTTAGTCCAGTTCAATGCTGATGTTGTATTTGAATTTATTGAATACAGATGCTTCATTTTCACAAACTCAACATGTAAGGTAAAATACATGGTTTATCTTTAGTAACTTAAGGCCTATGTTTTAAAGTACCGATTTTGAATACTTAAAAACGGAATTTACATCCCCCAATAATATTTATTACATTCCCTAAAAGCCAAATAAAAATGAAATACAAAACGTGGAAATTAATGAGGGCGGCAGTGGTGGCCTTGATTATTATGATTACCGCTTGTACACAAAGTGACCCAAAGTCCAATGCGCCGCAAATAAATTCCGATAAATGGAACCAATTCATGAAAAATCAGATAGAAAAGTTATCATTATCGCCAGTTGCAGT
This sequence comes from uncultured Rhizobium sp., assembly GCA_964592635.1. Taxonomy (GTDB): domain Bacteria; phylum Bacteroidota; class Bacteroidia; order NS11-12g; family UBA955; genus VMCP01. Next base: position 16,744 of record CAZQFZ010000049.1, on the reverse strand, counting down.
AACCAAAGATATTACCGAAGGTGAAAATGTTGAACGTCAAACGGTAATACTTAAAAGCGAAGGGGATTGGGAAGAAGAATTGAAAGGGTTTATTCATTTTCAAACGGAGGCAGAATTAATAAAAAGCAGGAGTATAGAAACTATAGATAGCAATGGTGTGTATCAGATTGCCAGAAATGCAGCTGCAGATACAAATGCATATTTGCAAGAGTTTACAGTTTGGAAAGTAAATAACGAAGTTCAGATTTTGACCTGGAAATATAAAACACGAAGTTTTTTAATGGATCGAAATGTTGAAATGAGTTACCAACCGATGAAAGGATATCGAATGCAAATTTGGGAAAATAGTTTATGGAGTTCTCCAAAACAGATGGAAATTTTTGCCTCATTTGATTCAAAATAAATAGGAGATGAAAATTGTAAATTACATAAATGGGGAGTTAACTGAACCAGTTTCAGGTAGCTATTTGCCTAATTACAACCCAGCAACCGGAACGGTATATGGTGAGGTGGCTGATTCTGATTCACAAGATGTTGAAATGGCATTTGTTGCAGCGAAAGCTGCACAGAAAAACTGGGAAAATACTCCAGCAGAGGAGAAATTCAAAGTGTTGAATCGAATAGCAGAATTAATTGATTCCAAGCGCGAAGCGTTTGCGTTAGCAGAAAGTAATGATCAAGGAAAGCCATTGTGGCTTGCACGAAATGAAATGATTCGCGCGGCGCAGAATTTTCGTTTTTTTGCAACAGCAGCCATGCAGTTTGCATCCGAAAGTCATGCAATGGAGAATCGAGCAATCAATTATACCTTACGACAAGCTATTGGGGTAGTGGGTTGTATTAGTCCTTGGAATTTACCCCTTTATTTGTTTTCTTGGAAAATTGCACCCGCTTTAGCTGCGGGTAATGCAGTGATTGCCAAGCCCAGTGAATTTACCCCCGCAACGGCTTTTTTATTATCGGAAGTTTGCACGGAGGCGGGATTGCCTAAAGGAGTTTTAAATATTGTTCATGGTTTAGGTCCAAAAGTAGGTCAAGCCATGATAGAGCATCCAAGAATTAAAGCTATATCTTTTACTGGTGGAACAGCCACAGGTAAAATAATTGCTGGAACAGCTGGTCCCATGTTTAAGAAGCTCAGTTTGGAACTGGGAGGAAAAAATCCGAATGTGGTGTTTGCCGATGCAGATATAGAAAAAGCAATCAAGACAACGGTGAATACGTCGTTTATGAATCAAGGTGAAATTTGTTTGTGTGGTAGCCGATTGTTAATTCATGAATCCATTTATGAAACGTTTAAAAATAGATTGATTGAAGAGGTGAAGAAATTGAGTGTTGGAAATCCGTTAGACGAAAATACAAGAATCGGTGCCCTAGTGTCGGAGCCACATTATAAAAAGGTATTGTCGTATATTGAAATTGCGAAGAATGAGGGAGGAACCATTTTAACTGGTGGAAAGGTATTACACCCTGAAGGTTTCGAGAATGGTTGGTACATTGAACCCACGATTATCGAGGGATTAAATATGTCTTGTAGAACGAATTTGGAGGAAATCTTTGGTCCTGTAATTACCATTATGCCATTCAAAAATGACGAAGAGGCATTGGCTATTGCTAATGGAACGGAATACGGTTTGGCCGCTACAGTTTGGACGAATGATTTGAATCGAGCTCATAAATTTGCATCTGAACTTGAATTTGGTATTGTTTGGGTGAATTGTTGGCTACTTCGCGATTTAAGAACTCCATTTGGTGGAGTTAAATCATCTGGAGTGGGTCGAGAAGGTGGTTGGGATGCCATGAAATTTTTCACCGAGCCAAAGAACGTTTGTATCGCTTTGTCGTAATTGATGTGATAGAATTCAATTACCTTTGCAGTAATGTTTGAAAATAGCGAGCGTACAGACTTATCGGAATTAGGCGAATTTGGTTTAATCAAACACATCGCCGAACATTTTCCATTAATGGGATCCAGTTCATTATTGGGGATTGGGGATGATTCTGCCATGATAGATGCTCAGGGTAATCCGGTTTTGGTTTCCACCGATTCATTATTGGAAGGTGTGGATTTTGATTTGATGTACACACCGCTAAAACATTTAGGATACAAGGCGGTGGTTTCTGGTATTAGTGATATTTGCGCTATGAATGGTAAACCAACTCAAATTTTGGTTTCCATTGCAATGAGCAATCGATTTTCATTAGAAGCCATTGAAGAATTGTATCTAGGTATCAAATTAGCTTGTGAAAAATACGGCGTGGATTTGGTTGGTGGAGATACTAGCTCTTCAAGACAAGGATTGATTATTCATACTACCGCTATTGGATTGGCTGTAAATAGTGCAGTTAAAAGGAGCGGAGCAAAAGCGGGAGATTTACTGGTGGTTTCTGGAGATACTGGCGGTGCATACATGGGATTGCAGATATTGGAGCGTGAGAAGCGTGTGTTTCTTGAAGTAAAGGACATGCAGCCTGACTTAGAGCCCTATGATTACGTAGTAGGTCGTCAATTAAAACCTGAAGCCCGATGGGATGTTATACAAATGTTGAATGAAATGCAGGTGGTACCCACATCTATGATTGATGTTAGTGATGGTATTGCCTCTGAGATTTTTCATTTGGGTAGTGCCTCTGGAGTTGGATTTGAAATATACGAAAATAAGCTACCCATCGATCCACAAACATTGCAAGTAGCACAAGATTTTGATTTGAATCCCACGGTGGTTGCATTAAATGGTGGAGAGGATTACGAATTGTTGATGACTATTTCGCAAGAACACTTCGAAAAGATTAAAAATAACCCCGACCTATCCATTATTGGCTATGCTACTGATTCTGTAGGTAAGTACAACCTGGTTACGAATGCAGGCAATACTTTTGGTATTAGGGCACAGGGTTGGGATCATTTTGACAAAAATTCGATCAGTTAGGATGAATAGTTTGATTTAATCGGCATAGTTTTTTTAAATCTCTGAATTTGACAAATTACAAGAAATAGATTGGTGAAGATTATAAATGCGAGGATCAGAGAAAAATGAGCTGAGCCAAATAATTGGAAGCAGTGTAAATCAAGGTTAAAATTGAAAAAGAAATAAAAAAAAGAATCATTGATTCAAATAAATATAACTTTAAATAGATAAAAATATGTTTCGTTCACATACTTGCGGAGAACTTAGAATAGAGAATATAGGTCAACGGGTTACATTATCCGGTTGGGTTGCTAAATCGCGATTGATGGGCAGTATGGCCTTCGTTGATTTGCGAGATCGCTATGGAATTACTCAATTGGCTTTTAATGAAGTATATAACACGGAAGTACTGAAACAAGCGGAGTCGTTGGGTCGTGAATATGTGATTCAAATCGAAGGAGTAGTTGCTGAAAGAAGTAGTAAAAATCCCCAATTGTTGACAGGTGATATTGAGATTATTGTCGATAAATTGACTGTTTTGAATGCTGCAAAAACGCCTCCATTTACCATTGAAAATGATACCGATGGAGGAGATGATATACGCATGCAGTATCGTTATTTGGACTTGCGAAGAGATCCTGTTCGTAAAAATTTAGAATTGCGACATAAGTTAGCTCAATCCATAAGAAATTATTTAAGTGAATTGGAGTTTTTGGAAGTTGAAACGCCTGTTTTAATTAAATCTACACCTGAAGGAGCTCGCGATTTTGTGGTTCCCTCTAGATTGAACCCAGGACAGTGGTATGCACTGCCTCAAAGTCCACAAACATTCAAACAATTGCTAATGGTAAGTGGATTTGATCGTTATTTTCAAATTGTAAAGTGTTTTCGTGATGAAGATTTGCGAGCAGATCGTCAACCCGAGTTTACTCAAATTGACTGTGAATTGAGTTTTATTGAGCGCGATGATATTTTGGAGATATTCGAAGGATTGGTAAAATATTTGTTCAAGAAAACCAAAGGATTGGAGTTCGATACATTCCAAAGAATGCCTTATGATGATGCGATGAAGTATTATGGCAGCGATAAGCCAGATTTGAGATTTGGGATGCCATTTGTGGAATTGAAGTCATCAGAAATAGATTTAGTTAGCGGAGCTGGATTTGGCATTTTTGATCAAGCTCAAGCTGTTTTGGGAATTTGTGCAAAAGGTGCGGCCAATTTTACACGCAAGCAGATAGATGCACTAGTTGAATATGTAAAGCGTCCACAAATTGGGGCAACTGGAATCATTTACTTCCGAAAAGATGAAAATGGAGAATTGAAATCTTCGGTCGATAAATTTTATGATGCCGATAAATTGAGTCGCTGGTCGGAACAGTTTGGTGCAGAAAATGGTGATTTGGTTTTGTTACTAGCAGGCGATAATATACAGAAAGTTAGAAAGCAATTGAACGAATTAAGACTGCATTTGGGGAGTGAATTGGGATTGAGAAACCCCAATGAATTTGCTCCACTATGGGTAGTTGATTTCCCATTATTGGAGTGGGACGAAGAATCTGAACGCTACCATGCTATGCACCATCCATTCACCAGTCCATTGCCTCAAGATAGAAGCAAGTTGTTTACACATCCTGGTGAGGTTAAAGCCAATGCTTACGACTTGGTTATCAATGGTGTAGAAATAGGGGGAGGTTCTATACGTATTCACGACGAAGAACTTCAATCTGAGATGTTTAAATTACTCGGATTTTCAGCCGAGGAAGCTCAAGCACAATTTGGATTTTTATTGAATGCCTTTAAATACGGTGCACCACCACACGGTGGTATAGCATTGGGTTTTGATCGTTTGTGTAGTTTGTTTGGAGGAAGTGATAGCATTCGCGATTTCATCGCGTTTCCCAAGAATAATTCTGGTAGAGATGTGATGATAGATGCACCGAGTGCGTTGAACAAAGAGCAATTAAAGGATTTATCGATTGACTAATCGTTGATCGGTTGAGTTGTATAGGATAATTCGTTCCGCTTTTATTGCGGAAATACTATTACTGCATTGATTTACTAAAATTTACTGTGGAGTAGTGGTATTGGTTTTTGGAAATGTGACCTACAGCTGCATTGATTTACTAAAATTTATTGTGGAGTTAGTGGTATTGGTTTTTGGAAATGTGAACTAAATTAATGAGGTACACCCAACTGCAGATTATAAGGAAAATAGTTCCACAAAACGGCGACCGAAAACGATTATTCCAATAATTAGAGCAATGGTAGATGCGATCATGGTTGCACCCGCTGCCATGTCTTTTGCTTTGCCTACACCCGGATGAATATTCGGGTGCAGGGTATCTAGAGTTTTTTCTATAGCTGTATTAAGCGCTTCTGAAACAGAAACTAGTCCAATTCCAAAAAAGATAAAAAGCCATTCTGATTGACTTAACGGCATCGGGCTGAATTCAAATCCAATACTTGTGACTATGGAGAGTAAAGCTCCAACGATGATTATCTGGAAATTTCGTTCTGTTTTACTTAAAACAATTACCCCATTAAGTGCATAAAGGAAACTTTTATAAAAACGGAACATGGCGTTACCAAGAATTAGAATGTATTGATTTTAATTCGTTTTTCTATTTCTTCAACATCTTGGCGGAACTTTTTGTCTGTTTCAATTAAATCATTTACCGTTTGGCAAGCATGAATAACTGTGCTGTGGTCACGTCCTCCAAAAAATATTCCAATGTTCTTTAAAGAAGCTTTGGTAAGGTCTTTTGTAAAGTACATAGCGATTTGACGGGCTTGCACGATTTCGCGTTTACGTGTTTTGGATTTAACTGCTTCAACGGGAATGTTGTAAAAATCACAAACCAATTTCTGAATGTATTCAATACTGATTTCGCGGGTTGAATTTTTAACAAAATTCTTTACGATTTGTTTAGCGAGATTCAGATCCAAGTGTTTTCTAGTAAGTGAACCTTGCGCAAGCAATGAAATCAAGGCCCCTTCCAATTCACGAACGTTGGTGTCGATGTTATGAGCTAAATATTCTACTACGTCTTTGTGAAGAGTGATTCCGTCTTGATACATTTTGTTTTCAAGGATAGAAACACGGGTATCGAAATCTGGAGAGGTAAGATCGGCAGACAACCCCCATTTAAATCGACTTAACAAGCGTTCGTCCATGTTTTTAAGGTCTTTTGGAGCTCTATCGCAGGTCAAAATAATTTGCTTGCCGTTTTGGTGTAAATGGTTAAATATTTGGAAGAAAACTTCTTGTGTACGTTCTTTTTTAGAGAAAAATTGTACGTCATCTACGATTAATACATCTAGATATTGATAGAAGTTAACGAATTGATTGTTATTGCCTTGTCTAGCAGAATCAATGAATTGGTTAATAAATTTTTCGGCACTAACAAATACAACTACTTTTTGCTTGTGCTGTTGTTTGATTAAGTTGCCGATTGCATGAGCTAAGTGGGTTTTGCCTAATCCACAACCACCAAATATCATGAGGGGATTAAATGCGGTTCCCCCGGGTTTTTGAGCAATAGCCAAACCTGCGTTACGAGCAAGTTTATTGCAATCTCCCTCAACGAAATTGTCAAACGTATATCGAGGATTGAGTTGACTATCGATATTCATTCGTTTTAAACCCGGAATGATAAATGGGTTTTTGATGGGAGTTTCCAAATTGATGGGCATTCCCAATTCGTTATTAACGGGTTTTGAAGAATTTCCTGTAGGAAGGTTGATGGTAAAAGGCTGGTGATCGGCATGGTAAGAATTTTCCACGATGATGGAATATTCCAATTTGGCGTTAGGGCCAATTACCTTTTTCAGCGTTTTGTGTAATAATTGCACATAATGCTCTTCCAACCATTCGTAAAAAAACTGGCTTGGAACTTGAATGGTAAGAACTTTGTTGGATACTTTAATTGGCTTAATGGGCTCGAACCACGTTTTAAAACTTTGCGGGTTCACATTGTCGCGAATTATCTCCAAGCATTCTTGCCATGCAATTTCATGTGCTTTTCTTTCCATACTTAATCTAAACTGAATATTTGTTAATTACTTGTTAAAATGATTGTTTAACTGATTGAATTTCAATGTGTGTTTTTTTCGTTCAATCAGTATGTAAATAACGTATGAAAATTCACAAAATGCCAATTTATTTTGCTTGATTTTTAAAAAAAAATATATTATGCGTGGTTAAATTCTCCAAAAACTTTACGCATCGTATCTGAAATTTCGCCTAAGGTTGCATAGTTTTCAACGGATTCCAAAATGAAAGGCATTAGGTTAGAGCCATCCCTACAGGCTTTTTCTAAATTGGTTAAAGATTCCATTACTTTTTGGTTGTTTCTTTCAGCCCGAAGAGCCTTTAATTTTTCTGATTGAACGGTTCTTATACTATCGTCTATTTTAAACGACGGTGCCACTTCGTTGTCTTGGGTTTGAAATTTATTTACACCAACAATGATTTGTGATTGATCCTCTATTCCTTGTTGATATAAATAACTGCTTTTGGCAATTTCTTCTTGCATCCATCCGCTCTCAACCGCCACAACAGAACCTCCCATTTGATCAATTTGTTCCATCAACTTGAGGACTTCCAGTTCCATCTTATCGGTTAATTCTTCAACGTAGTAACTTCCACCCAATGGATCCACGGTATGGGTCACGCCGCTTTCAAATCCAATGATTTGCTGAGTTCTCAGAGCAATTCTAGCTGCTTTTTCTGTTGGTAAGTTTAGCGCTTCATCGTAACCGTTCGTATGTAAACTTTGGGTACCCCCCAAAACAGCAGATAATGCTTGCATCGTAACACGTGCAATGTTGTTTTCGGGTTGCTGTGCCGTTAAAGTTGATCCCCCCGTTTGGGTATGAAAACGACACATCATGGCCTGTGCATCCGTTGCACCCATCGATTGCATAGTTTTGGCCCAAATTCTGCGCGCTGCTCTGAATTTGGCTATTTCCTCAAAAAAATCATTGTGAGCATTGAAGAAAAACGATAATCGCTTTCCAAATACATCGATGTTCAAACCTGCTTTTAATGCACTTTCTACATAAGCTTTCCCATTAGAAAGAGTGAACGCTAATTCTTGTGCTGCAGTACTGCCGGCTTCACGGATATGATACCCGCTAATAGAAATGGTGTTCCATTTGGGCAATTCTTTGCTGCACCATTCGAAAATATCAGTAATAATTCGCATACTTGGACGAACCGGATAAATATAAGTTCCCCTTGCTGCGTATTCTTTTAATATGTCGTTTTGAATGGTACCTCCAATTTTACTTAAATCAGCACCTTGCTTCTTAGCGAGTGCAACATACATAGAAAGCAAAATAGAAGCTGTGGAATTAATAGTCATACTGGTGGTGACATCTTGAAGTTGTATTCCCTTGAATAAGGTTTCCATGTCTTTCAAGCTGTCGATAGCAACCCCCACTTTACCCACCTCACCTTCGCTCATTGGATGGTCGGAGTCGTACCCAATTTGAGTGGGAAGGTCGAATGCCACAGATAATCCCATGGTGCCTTGTTTTAGGAGATAATGGTAACGTTCGTTGCTTTCCTCTGCAGTACTAAAGCCAGCGTATTGTCGCATGGTCCATAATCTACCAAGGTACATATCTTCACGAACACCGCGTGTAAATGGGAATTTACCCGGAGTTTCACTGTTTGAACCACTATACACGGGTTGTATTTCTATTCCGCTACCGTTTTTTTTCATTTGATGGATTTTTTGTTTTTTTGGGGATGTTAGGGATGTGGTATTAAATGGTTTATTCTATACTTATAATGACAATAAAACTCGAATTATTATTGAATCTTCGTGTTCCTAATTGAACAGCAACTCCATTTCACCTCGAATCATTTGCAGTCCTTTTTCGTGAGGTACTTCACCATTTTGTTTCATAGCTTCAATTAGGGCTACACAATAATCAGCGCCATTGCTATCTGGAGGCATTGATCTTTCTACTTGCTGAATGAGCATGATCGATTGCTCTTTAACTACTTTGATGGTTCCCCATGTTTGTGGACTGACGAAAATTTGCTGTGATATATTGTAGTTAAATTCCTCATTTATGGAAATCAACATCAGCTGAGATATCTCCGAAGCTCGAGTACCCGATTTTGCAAATTTTTGTATCAAAGCTGGAATTGAAGTGCGCTCTAATAATAGTGCCAATCGTTCGTAAGCTGATAATTTGAGTTTTACAAAATCCTGATTGTTTTGACGCAAAATTTCACTTCTCAGTGTTTTTTCTAAATTGCGCGACATGGTTTTTAAGGTTAGGTAAATACTTAAAATAATCAGCAAACTGGGAGCAATTATAAATAATGCAGTTTCTAATAATTGGTTATTGGGTTGCATAAATTCGAATTCTTTCGACAAAGATAATGTGTTTATCGGATAAGCGAGGTGGCTTGAAGGAGTAGTCGATTGAATTTTGTACTTTTGTATTTATGGAAAATGCAAATTTCTCAGATGTGGTGTTGAATGACACTCAAACTACATCTAATCAGAATATACATCCCCCGAAAAAAGAAGAGCCACCGGTAAAATTTACTGAATCAGCCGTGGAAGAGTTGCATCGGTTATATGAGAATCTTGAACTCAAAGAAGATTCGGTTTTGAGAATTGGAGTGAAAGGTGGTGGATGTTCCGGAATGAGTTATTTATTGGCGTTTGATAAAAAGGAAGAAGGCGATAAAGAGTACGATTTACATGGAATTCCGGTGGTGATGAACAAGGCCCATGTGATGTATGTAATTGGAATGGAAATCGATTGGGAAACGGGTTTATCCAATCGGGGCTTCTCATTCAACAATCCGAATGCATCTGAGACTTGTGGATGCGGTCAATCGTTTTCTGCATGATTCAATTATTGCTAATTTGCAGTTTATTTGATTGATATAGATGTATTTATTTTTGCTGATTCAAACCTGACCGATTTAACCAACTATGCTACTCATTCTTGAACACATTCGGCAAGGTTTTGCTGCACTAAGAAGTCATAAAGCTCGTGCAATTATCACCGCCGCGATCATCGCCATTGGAATAACTGCTTTGGTGGGGATTTTAACTTCAATCGACGCAATGGGAGGTGCAATTACTAAAACCATGAGTAGGTTTGGGTCGCAGAATTTTAATATTTCGAATCGTGTTTCGGTAAATAGATTTGGTGTTTCAACGGAAATCCCAAACATCACTTACGAACAAGCCAAACATTTTGAACATCTATATAAAGGAGATGCAACCATCGCATTTTCGATTTCTGCGAGTTTTAATAGTAAAGTGCGTTTCAAGAGTAAAGAAACCAATCCTAATATAAAAATTTTAGGAATTGATGAAGATTATATGTCGGCTTCAAGTTTTGAATTGGCGGCTGGCAGAAATTTTACGGAAAACGATGTTTCTATGAGTTTGCCTCTCACAATTATTGGTGCCGATGTGGTTTCTTTGTTGTTTGGTGCTGATGCCAAACCGGGCGTAAGTATTGGTAAAACGGTTACAATCGATGGAAAACCCTATCGGGTAATTGGTGAATTAAAGAAGAAGGGCAGCAGTTTGGGTATGTCGGGTGGCGACCGCAATGTTTTCTTGGGATTGCTACGAACACGTCAAGACTTTACGAATGCTGAGAACAATGTATTGATTAGCGTTTTGGTTAATTCGGTAGGGAATTTAGATGAAGAAGTGAATCACGCTCTTCTATCGATGAGAAGGGTTCGATTATTAAAGCCATCCGAAGAGAATAATTTTAGCATAGTAAGGAGCGATTCCATTGCTGCTGATGTTAAGGAAAATTTATCGATGATTTCTTCTGTGGGGACGTTAATCGCGGTAATAACACTATTGGGTGCTGCCGTGAGCTTAATGAACATAATGTTGGTATCGGTAACGGAGCGGACGAGGGAGATTGGAATCAGGAAATCATTGGGTGCAACTGAATCCGCTATACGAAATCAGTTTTTGGTTGAAGCCTTAGTGATTTGTCAATTGGGTGGAATTGCAGGAGTAGTATTTGGCTTGGGGTTAGGGAATTTAGTAGGTCACTTTCTGGGGGCTGATTTTATAGCGCCCTGGAATTGGGTGGTGGTGGCTTTGATTGTTTGTGTAGTTGTGGGTTTGGTAGCGGGAATTTATCCAGCGAATAAGGCAGCAAAGTTAAATCCTATTGAAGCACTACGCCACGATGGGTAATTTCGTACGAGCCCAGATAAGTTGAGAAATAGGAACTACGGGCCTTTGAATCTTGAGATTTGTGATTGTGGAAATCTGGCATTAAATATATGGACACAGTATAACAAAAAAGGGGCGTTGAGCCCCTTTTTTGTTATAGAATTAATTCTTGCAGATTTACAAAGAGTTTCAGAAGCTTGAAGATTCTGAATTGTGAGGATTCACGAAAACACGCTTAGCTGATTCGTGAACTGTTGAACTGTTGAATTCTTGAGCAGTATTATAAAAATGGAATTTTACAAACAACTGCTTTGAGTAATTTACCCCGTACTTCAATGAAAATTTCAGAACCTGCCTTAGAAAATTCAGATGCAACGTAACCTAATCCGATTGCTTTGTTTAAAGACGGACTCTGAGTACCAGATGTAACTTCACCAATTACCGTTCCATCTGCATTGCAAATAGGGTAATGCTGACGAGGAATACCACGATCAATTAATTCAAATCCAACCAATTTTTTCTTCGGTTTGTCTTCTTTGATTTTCAAATGGTAATCACTCATGTGAAATGGTTGGTTGAATTTGGTGATCCAACCTAAACCTGCTTCAATAGGAGAGGTGGTATCGTTGATGTCGTTTCCGTACAAACAGAATCCTTTTTCAAGTCTTAATGTATCGCGAGCCCCTAAACCACAAGGTTCGATTTTGTATTCTTGTCCTGCTTCAAAAACCGAATTCCAAAGTGCTAGAGCTTCGTTGTTTTTTACGTATAACTCAAAACCACCTGCACCTGTATATCCAGTATTGGAAATAATCATATCAATACCTGCCAAGTTGCCTTCCACGAAGTGGTAATAAGGAACATCAGTTAAATTAACGGATGTTAATTTTTGTAGAGTGTTGATGGCATTAGGTCCTTGTACGGCCAACAATGAATAATCGTCGGAAGCATTGGTAATGGTGGCACCAAACTTTTCATTTTGCTTGGTCATCCAAGCTACATCTTTATCAATATTGGATGCGTTGATTACCAATAAGTACTTCTCTTCATTGAAACGGTAAACCAATAAATCATCAACGATTCCACCTTCATCATTGGGCATACATGAGTATTGCACTCTGCCATCTGAAAGTGAACTCACATCATTGCTGGTAATATATTCAACTAAAGCATAAGCTTGCGGACCGGTAATGTACACTTCACCCATGTGACTCACATCAAAAACACCCACGCTGTTTCTAACAGCATGATGCTCTTGAATTAGATTTTTGTAAAGTACAGGCATATTGTAGCCAGCAAACGGTACCATCTTAGCTCCCAAATCAATGTGTAATTGGGATAAACTGGTTGATTTTAACGCAATATTTTCAGACATCGTATTACAAAAATAAGAAGTACGGGGGAATTAATGGGTGTAGCGATCTATTTTATTCAATTATGAATGGAAATACCACTTCAACGTCGGTTTCTCCTGGATTGCATTCTCCATTTTTTACACCGGGCTGGTGTTTTAATTTTAAAAGTACATCTCCTTTAAAATCATTCAAATAGGTTTTCCATCGGGATTTTAATCCTAGTTCCATACCCTTGCTGTCTTTGTCTGTTCTTTCAATCGACATAGAAACTACGGTTTGAAGATGTTCAACCGAATAACATACCAAATGGGCTGTAGATTCTTTGGTAATTTCTTCATTGATGAAATCTTTGTGGTTGAGGTGTTCGTTATAGAATTCAACAGAAACAGAATAAGATGTGTTTCCCTTTAAACGGATGGAATCGGATAAAATCGGATTATTCCCACCCATACCATCCAAATCTTTCCAAAATACTTGGAAAGAATCCAGTGAATTACTATCGTTTTTGAATTTTAAATAAACGGCATTGATGGTTTCTTCTTCATCGTGTTGATGGTTGTGATCGTCTTCGCATGAAGAAAAAAATGTGAAACTTGCAATGGTTGCTAAAGCTACAAACGCAATTCTTCCGAATCCGTTTAGCAGTTGTTTTTTTGAATTATTCATAATGTTAATTTGTTATTTTTAAGTTGTTGTTTTTAATGTTTTTAACTTACAAATCCATTGGTTTAAGATCATTTCAAATAGTAACTAAGCGTGCTTTCTGTGATGATGTAAATTGTAAATAAATCTGAGTCCCAGATTTCTGGCTGGTTGAGGTACGAAGTACCGAAACCGATCTAAATAATCACGGTAAATGGATTGGGTAATATTTTCTATGAATAGTTTAAATTCCCAGTTGGCATGGTTAGAAATAGGTAAAAACCCGAATGATGCATTAAGTACGAAATACGAATCGGGCGGAGGAGCAAGATCCCATAAATTGGAATAAAACGATTGTTTTGGAACAAAAATCCCCTCAATATGTGTATTAAAACCGGATCTTTTGTATGACCAATATCCACGTAATTTTTGTGGAGGAATTAACGAAGGAAATTCGTTGAGTTTATACAATTGAGCATAAGTATAGTCGTAACTCATTCCATATTCTCCCCATTTAGAATGTACAGATGCATTGACATTAAACCCAGAAAACCAAACTGCCATAGATTCGTATTTGTAATAAGGAAAAGCTCCTCGGATGCTATAGATGGGTTGGGGTTGGGGATTCACAAAAATGTAATTGGTTGAATGTTGGAAAAATGAATTGAAGTTGATATGCCATTTTGAAGTCGTTTTTTGTAATTGCCATTCCACTTTTTGACCGGTTTCGGGCTTCAAGTTTTCATTTCCTTCTTCAAAAGCAGCGCTTCCGTGGTGCACCCCTTTTGAATACAACTCATTTACAGACGGCGGCCTAAATGATTGTGTAAAATGTACTGTATTTAACCAAGAATTCAGATTAAACTCCTTGGTGTAAGCGCCAGAAAATCCTTGGTAGTAATTTCCTCGGGTATCATTCCTAGGTAGTGCGACTTGTCGTTGTAAAACATCCCATCGAATAGCCCATTCGTTTTTTAGTCTTTTTCGGGGGAAGGGTTGAATGATGGTCCAAATGGAGCCTTGCATCCCAAAAAAATCTGGAACTAAAAAATATCCTGTCCAAGTCTGTTGTTGAATTACTGCCGAAACTCCTGATTTTAAACGAATTCCACGAATTGAACTTTCTTGGATTCCTTGGATTAGACTTGAATTCAGTACCACATCCAATTGAGGAAACGAATTAGACGGATTTCGATGTGGATCGTATTCTTTTCGATGATTTTGTTGAATCGAAACCACGGAAGTAAATCCTGGCAATTTCTTGTATTGCTGCTTCCAACTACCCATCCATTGTTGTCCTTGTTGATAAGGTTTTGCAATGGCATAGGAGGCGATTGCACTCAATTGGGTAGGATTTTCTTGTTGAATGTTCCACAATAAATCTGAAATATTACCTATGTGAGAGCCCCAATAAATTCCGGATTTAAAATAATACCAACTATAATTTACCGCAGATTTACCGATGGCTGTTTGAAAAGAATGTCCTCCGTACATAGAAAATTCTTCCGATGCGGTATTTTTCAAAATTCCTTGAGGTACTTTATAATCGCTTGATTTTTGAGCATTTGCTACAAGATAATGTCCGTTTCCTTCTTGCATCCCATAAACCCATTTAAAACCACCTTGTATCAGGTTTCCATTCGATTGATATCCGGTGTAGCACTTTAAATCCGTTTCAAACGGGTGATATTTGGGTGCAAATTCAATGTTCACGGCATTTCCCCACGCATCACTGCCTACAGAAATTGCTTGCGTTCCTTTGATTATTTCGGCTTTCTCACTTCCCCAAGAACCGATTTCTGGTCCGTGGTCAGTACCCCAAGCTTGTCCTTCCAGTCGCATACCCTGAACTAACATAGGCAGTCTCAAGCCCGATATTCCCTGATACATGGGTTTAGTAATGGTTCTACCGGTTGAAACCACATTCATCATGGGAAGGTTTTTTAAATTTTGTGTAATATTGGTGCTTGAAAAGGTCAAACTTTGAGCATGCAATTGCGATAATAAATGGGAAGAGTTTTGAGTTTGATGCACTACAACACGAACATCGCCGATGGATTTTAATTCAATCGGTATTTCTACATGATGCACTTCATTCGTAGTTAAACTCAGGTGAAGGTGAAGTGTATCCATGGAAATTTCTACTTCATAATTCCCGGATTTCAAATTTTGAAACTTAGCAATTCCTTGGGAATTGGTGTACAGTTTTCGATGTACTTTTTCCAAAAATACTTCGGCCTTAACAATGGGTTGGTTACTCGTGGAAATTAGGTGCACTTCCAAAAAAGTTTTACCTGAATCTGCAGATGAAATGTTTCCATCAAAAGCGTGCTTGATATCCTTATTGGAAATCAAGTGCACATCTTGGAATAGTATATTTGAATCTGCTGCTGGAATATCGCTGAGAAGTTCACTCGGAAGTAATACCCGCAGAGCAGTAACTAATATGAATAATCGATAATTTAAATTTCTTAGGAGTTGTATTTGGAATACAGACATGCTTGCAATTAGATAGAGATGAATGAATGACAACGATTAAATCGTTGCGGAAGTGAAATAATGACCATTGGTCCAAACTCAAAATATGGATTTGACTCAATAAAACACACCTATAGTAATTGGTGCATTCACCATTTTAGCAATTCGCTACTGGCAATTAATTAGTTTCCCAATGGTAAGTAGCTAATTCTGCTATTGGCAATAAACTAGTTTCCCAATGGTAAGTAACTAATTCTGCTATTGGCAATAAACTAGTTTCCCACTGGCAAATAATTAATTCTGCTACTAGCTGGGAACTAATTCTGTTACTGCAATAAACTAGTTTCCAACTGGCAAATAATTAATTCTGCTACTAGCTGGGAACTAATTCTGTTACTGCAAAAACCGAGCTTCCCACTGGCAAATGACTAATTCTGCTACTAGCGGGGAACTAATTCTGTTACGAATTTTTTAGTATGAAAAATGGAATTTGAGCAATAGTCAAGATAAAATCAACCTAAATGCGGTGGAGACTTATTGTTCGAATTGTCGGGTAAAACAGATTCAACCTGCTGAAAATAAAACGGGTTGATTTTGTTGCTGAAGTGGATAATCTGTCCAAAGAATTTGGGTTGACTCCATTCAGCAGGTGATTGAGTATTTAAATCACAAACTCTACAGTCTTCGGAAATATGTTGATGCGATTGAGGAGCATCTTGGTGATCAGAACAAATTTCTGATTTAAACGATTCATCTGAGTAATGGGAGTGATGCCCTGATGTAGCTTGGTTAAGGTTGTGATGTTTGTGTATGTGTAATACATTCCCTTGCCATAAAAGAAAAGCAAATACTAGGAATCGCGAAATTGCTTTTTTCATGGGTTTCAGGGGAATTAGGTTGTAAATCGGGTGACAGACTATGCCAGCGCTTGTAAAGCGTTGGTCATTTCTCTAAGTTCATTGCGATTGATTTCGTTGTCGCTTTTGATACAGAGACTCAAGAAGTAAACGAAATTATCTTCAGCAGTTTCAATTTCTTCGGCTAACGGGGCATCAAAAGTTTCGTTAGATTCTATATGCTGCCATGCCAAACGAAGTGCACGAGTTACTAAGGGGTCGTTTTCTTCTAATGCAAACTGTCTTGCTTCTTGCAAAGGAGCGATGCATTTATC
>CAZQFZ010000048.1:0-19418 GCA_964592635.1 uncultured Rhizobium sp. | reverse complement strand
TAGCAGTTCAAACCGGATTCCCATTTCACAGTTTGGTTTCATCCAGTAAAGGGGCTATCGAAGGACTAACCCGAGCACTGGCCGCGGAATTGGCACCCAAAGTTCGAGTGAACGCCATTGCGCCTTCGATTACACATACTCCTTTAGCTTCTACGTTGCTGAATTCCCCCGAAAAAATAGAAGCCAATGCGCAGCGACATCCCCTGAAAAAAATAGGACAACCTCAAGATATAGCTCAATTGGCCTTGTTTCTCCTAACTGAGAAATCAAGCTGGATAACTGCACAAGTTCATCACATCGACGGCGGAATCTCTAATTTGAAAGTGGGTTAATCGAATTGGCCACTCCAGATTTGAATCCAATCAAATTGAAGTACATGGTCCAAATCAAGTTGAAAAATCTAAAACGGCTAACAGAAACCATCGCATAAAATGGGAAACAAAAAACCTTGGAATATTCCCGATGTCCCAATTTATAGCATCGTAACTCAGCGAGATGATACGGTCAATATGAATATCTGTACCTACGTTACTCCCGTGAGTATGAAGCCCAAACGCTATATAGTAGCCGTATATTATCCCACTTTAACCTACCAAAATATTACGCAATCCAGTCAGTTTGTACTTCAACTTCTATCCGAATCTCAAGCCAATATCGTTCGGTATTTGGGACAGAAATCCGGGCTCCATTTTGATAAAAATCAATGGTTACAGCGACAAAAAACCAAGGCAATAGAACATCCCTATTTTTTGGAAAATTGGCAAGGATTTCAAGTATTATCTCATGCTAAAGCGCATTTACTTATGAATATTTTGGATTCTTGGGAAGGCGGAGATCACCAGCTTTTTTTATGTGAAGTAGTTAAATATAAAGTGTCTAATATGGATGTTAAGGAGTTGACATTGAATTATTTGAGAAGTAAGAAATTAGTAAGAATGTAAAATGAGCACATTAATCGAAACATTAAATAAACGCATCGATTCTATTGATCCCATAGCCTATGGTAAATATAGAAATTTTATAGATGGACCCGTTACCCAACTGTCGCCATATATTTCTCGAGGAGTTATTTCCACTCGTTATGTATTGGATTCCTTGAAAGCCAAGGGTTATAAATGGAATCAGTTGGAGCGTTTGGCTCAACAATTATCTTGGAGGGATTATTTTCAGCGAGTGTACCAACACCATGAACAGTTGGCCACTCGAAACGTGAAAAATAATCCAGAGCATTTCGTGTCGAACGATTTGCCGTTAGCTATTTCCCAAGGAAACACAGGTGTTCAGGCCATAGATCAAGGAATTCAAACCTTGTTGACCACCGGATTGATGCACAATCACATGCGCATGTATGTGGCTATGCTAACCACGAACATCGCAAAAACACATTGGAAATCGGGTGCAGATTGGATGTATTATCATTTATTAGACGCCGATATAGCGGCCAATTATTTGAGTTGGCAATGGGTATGTGGTGCATTCAGCTCAAAACAATATTTCGCCAATCAGGAGAATATTAATCGATATACTAAAAGCAATCAAAAAAATACTTTTTTGGATTGCGAATACGAAGAATTTTCTGAAATGAATATCCCTGAAGTGTTTGATAATCGTAAATTTTGGGTTTCGGGGGATGATCATTCGGAAAAGAATTTAAATCCACTCTTTCAACTGAAATTCGAGGAATTGAATAAAGGGTTGGATTTGAATTATTGGATTCAAAAGTTGAAGAATCTAACAAAAGAGCACGTTTTGCCTATTTACACCATTTACAATTTGGATGTTCAATGGTACAATTCTGTTGATTTGCCTAAGGTATTGCTGATGGATTCGGATCTGCTGAAAAAACACCCTATGTCGGGAAAAACCGTGGAGTTTATTCTAAATTTAAGAAAAGAATTTTCTAACATGGTATGTTTTTATGGAACTTGGAGCGAACTGAAGGATTGGATTGCTCAGATTCATCCGGATGTGAAATGTGTTTATAAAGAACACCCAACCAATTTACATTATCAAGGTAAAATGGAGGAAAGAGATTGGATAGCTCCGCAGATTACGAAGTATTTCCCGTCTTTTTTTGGATATTGGAAAACCTACGAAAAATTGAAGGATTAAGAAAGTGAGGTGCAGTATATTTAGTGGGTCGTTTAAGCTGAATGCGATAGGTAGAGTTTTAGTGATATTAATTTAAACAGAAATCGATCATTCCATTCATGTTTAAATTGAACAAAATCATCCAATGGCATCAATTTCAAATTGTATATAAATCGATAACTCTAAAAATAAAATAGAATGATAACCAAGGAAGATATTCTGAATATGGATACCCGCTACAGAGCTAATTTTATTAACAGCTTGGGTGGGTTTAAGAGTGTGGTATTGTTAGGAACTCGTTCAAAGTCAGGACAAGAAAATCTTGCCATATTCAATTCATTGTTTCATTTAGGAGCAAATCCGGCATTATGCGGAATCATTGTGCGTCCAGATGTTACCGAAAGGCATACATTGGAGAACATTGTT
The DNA here is from genome assembly GCA_964592635.1 of uncultured Rhizobium sp. Taxonomy (GTDB): domain Bacteria; phylum Bacteroidota; class Bacteroidia; order NS11-12g; family UBA955; genus VMCP01. Next base: position 16,901 of record CAZQFZ010000048.1, on the reverse strand, counting down.
GAAACTGGATATTATACCATTAACCATATTCAGGAGAGTTTTGTTGAGCGGGCCCATCATACGGCTGCTCGATATCCTCGGGAAAAATCAGAGTTTAAGGCGGCTGAGTTACATCCTCAATACATTTCAGGTTTTTTTGCCCCGTTTGTAAATGAAAGCGAAATTAAGTTCTCGGTAGAATTAAGAGAAAAGCATCATTTGGAAATCAATGGCACCGTTTTGATCATTGGGGAAATTATGAATGTGATTGTTCCATCAGATGTAATCAATGAGAATGGATTCATTGATATCGAAAAAGCGGGCACAATAACTTGTAGCGGTTTAGATTCGTATCATAAGACCGAACGAATCGTTCAATTACCTTATGCGAAGCCCAAATAAATCGAATTATAATTATGCATAAGAAGTTAAACCTGCCTGAAAAAATATGCATTCAATGCCAACGTCCGTTTACCTGGCGCAAAAAATGGGAACGCGATTGGGAAAATGTAAAATTCTGTTCCGAAAGATGCAAAAAGGAACATAAAAAATAAGTTAATTTGTTCCTGAATGCAATTTCAAAGTTCAAAAGCAAAATTCGAAGCAGGTTGCGATGAAGCAGGTAGAGGATGCTTAGCAGGTCCAGTAGTGGCAGCCGCCGTAATTCTGCCTCCCAAATTCCAGCATCCTTGGTTGAACGATAGTAAGCAAGTCCCCAAAAACAAACGCGACGAACTTCGCAAAATTATAGAAGAACAAGCATTGGATTGGTCGATTGGATATTGTTCACCCATTGAAATTGATCAAATTAATATTTTGTATGCCAGTATTTTGGCAATGCATCGTGCTCTGCGAGGATTACAAATGAAATACGACTGTATTGCAGTGGATGGTAATAAGTTTAAACCGTATTCCTTAGATTTAGATGTAGAAAACGCAATAGAATGGAAGCAGACACTAATTCAAGATGGTGTTATAAATTATAAGACTGAAGTAAAGGGGGATGCGCGTTTTTTGAATATTGCAGCGGCGAGTATTCTGGCAAAAACACACCGAGATGAAATAATGGAAGAATTAAACTTGCGTTACCCCGGTTTTGGCTGGAATAAAAATGCAGGTTATCCCACCGCAGAGCACAGAGAAGCAATCTTGAAATGGGGAATTTCACCAGAACATCGAAAATCATTTCAATTGTTACCGCAGCAATTGGATTTGTTCCAAAATATCCACCGAATAGCGGATTCTTGATTCTATTTTCTACGATTGCCGCATTGGAGCGAAAATGGATTTAGAATCAAAATAATTGAATTCGATTCAGTACAAAATCCCGATTAATTACGCGACTTTAATTTCAGGATGAATCCCCTCCAATATTTGGTGTAAGTTTCTAAAACTTGGCCTGAGCAAATAACCAAACCGGTTAATCCATAGGAAATTCCATTTTTTAGGAAATAATTTCGGAAGAATTTTATCGGGGGACTGAATATCAGCTTGTACAAAACGGTGAACCAATCTAGGTTACTTACATATTTAGATCCAATTTTTCCATAAGCCTTGGATTTTCTAATTATTTCCCTTCGATTGTTGTATGAATAATGTAGTAGGTCTCCAACAAATCGTTTTTGTTCATAACCCATATTCATTTTTAAACGATCGTGGGGATTGATTCCCGTCCAATCACCATCCACACCACGCCAAAGTCGTAATTTTCTGTCTGGATACCATCCACAACCGCGCACGGGGGTATTTCCCACAAAATTCAGTCTTGGCATCGTGTAAGCCGCAAATGGAAACCCCCTTTCTTTTTCGACTTGAATTTCTTGGGCTAATTCTGGACTTAAGGCTTCATCAGCATCTAAACTCAACACAAAGCTGAATTTGGCTTGTTGTTTCGCCCAGTTTTTTTGTTGGATATGTCCTTCAAAAGCGTGTTCTAATACTACTGCACCTAATGATTCTGCAATTTGTTTTGTATTATCTTTTGAAAAACTATCTACTACTATGATTTCATCGGCAACAGATTTCACCGATTCAATACATCGAGTAATACGACTTTCTTCATTGAAAGTAATAATTACTACGGATAATTGGTCTTTCAATGATTGCATTTTTGCTAAATTAATGGAGTATAAGGAATGATTAAATGGTAAAATTCAAGTTAAAATGCTATTCTCGTGGCTGTTCACAAATAAAATAGGCCTATTTACAAATTTTCGGTAAAAATAGACAAACTTCTGCTTAAAACACAATTAAAACTGTATTATTAAAACTTTAATACTAGTCCATATAAGTCTAAATGAATTTTAAAGTAGTCTATATACTTGAAACAATAGTAAATAACTATCTGCTAACAGATAATTAATGTCCACCGTTTGCCACTTCCAATTCGATACCTTGTTTTTTGAGATTTCTAGAAGTTGCCACAGAATAATAGAACAAATATGCGAAGCAGAATACTCCAACCCAATAGGAATTTTCAATTCCGATGTTTGGGTTATCGGCTAGGGTTCCTTGGAAAACGCTCACAAAACCACCACCCATAATCATCATAATTAATAAGTTAGAACCCTGTCCGGTGGATTTCCCCAACCCAGAAATGGCTAATGCAAAAATTACAGGCCACAAAGTGGAACAGAATAAACCTACGGCAATGAGTGCAAACATACCCGCTACACCTTGAACAAACATACCCACAAAAAGCATAGCAATTGCAGCTGCTGAATAAATGGCCAACTGTTTTGCAGGATTGCCTTTGCACCACCAATCTAGTATTATCAGCACTAAAATGGGAAATTGATACCACCAAAAAGCAGAAATACCTATGTATTCAAACTGCGTGAATTCCTTTCCAGATGAAAAATTCACACCTAAATAAATTCCGTATGCAACAAAAGGCAATACCCAACGAAGAATACTTTTAACCACAGGTATTAAATTAAATGCCTGAGCCGCAGAGGTCCACCTTCCAATCATCAAACTTGCCCAAAACAAACTGATGTAAGGAGCAATGTCTTGTAACTCTAAATTCAATTGCGATTTCATGTATTCCGGTAGGTTGGAAGCAGTAGAAACCTCTACACCAACGTATAAAAATATGGCAATCATCCCCATCCACAATTGAGGATAAGCAATTGCAGGTTTGATATTCGCTGAATTACCAGCAGGTAAATCTTGTTCTCTTTTATAGTTCTCGTTAGACGTTGATTCATGGTCGATCGATTTTTCATCAGACGAAAGTTCCATGGAGCTGGATTTCAATCCCCAAAAAATAATTCCAAATACGATAAATAATCCACCCAAAATCAAATAAGGGAATTTGACGGTGGATAAATCAATATCCGAAGGATTACTCCCTACAGCTCCAAAAATGGCGAAGTTTACGATAAGTGGCCCAATAGTGGTTCCAAGATTGTTAATACCCCCTGCCATGCTCAATCGTTGAGATCCAGTGCTCGGAGATCCGAGTAAAATTGCTAGTGGATTGGCCGCAGTTTGTTGAAAAGCAAATCCAATTCCTACAATCATTAAACCCAAAAGTACCAAAGGGAATGCCGATGCTGGATTTTCGGTAAATGAAGAAGCCGGTATGAATAATAAGGTTCCCGCAGCACTTATAAATAAACCAGTTGCGATACTTTTTCCATAGCCCCATTCTTTAACCATGTCAAATTTTGCAAATTTGGTGAGCCCCATATAAATCAATGAACCGATGGTGTAAGCCACGTAAAAGGCGAATGCAATCATCTGACTTTCCCATTGCTTTAAGCCCATTTTAGATTTAAAAACCGGAATCAAAATGTCGTTACTGGCAGCTACAAATCCCCAAAAGAAAAAAACACTGACTAAAATGCTAAATATTCGTGTGTTGTTGTTCATATTACAATAACTTTTAAGATTCGGCAAACTAAAGAAATTATTTGGAAAAACCACAAGAAAATTCTAGGAACCCACGCAATTAGATGCAATAAGTTTTATGAATTTCCCGAAATTCGCAACATGCCAATCTCTTTGCCTAATAAGCTTGATAATGTGGGACATTCCATTTTTTCGATAATGTCGCAGAAAGCAACAGAAGAAAATGCGTTAAATATGGGACAAGGATTTCCCGAATTCAATCCGCCATTACAGTTGTTGGATGCGGTGAATTTTGCGATGCAGTCAGGTTTTAATCAATATCCACCCATGCCTGGTTATTTGGATTTGCGCGAAGTAATTTCCCAAAGAGAACAACAAACGCATGGAAATATTTTGGATCCAGAATCTGAAATTACGATTGTTCCTGGAGCAACGGCAGGACTTTTTGCAGCATTTCAAGCGCTGGTTAATGCGGGAGATGAAGTAATTATTATTGAGCCTGCTTATGATTCCTATCGTCCTGCAATTGAATTGGCAGGCGGAACGGTGGTTGGTATTTCTATGAATTTCCAATCAGGGGAGGGTGGCACTATTGGCAAAGAAATACCTTATGTAGAATTTCCTTGGCAAAAATTAAAAGATTCTATTAATGAGAATACTCGATGGATTGTAATAAACACGCCTCATAATCCACTGGGATTTACATTTAAAAAATCCGATTGGAAATCGCTGTGGGAAATCATACAGAATTATTCCATTGGAATTATTTCAGACGAAGTGTACGAGCACATGGTTTTTGATGGGATGAAACATGTCAGCGTGTTGAATTTACAAGAGTTGAAAGATCGATCGGTCAAGATTTCTTCCTTTGGGAAGACTTTTCATTGTACGGGTTGGAAAATGGGTTACATCGCGGCTAATGCTGAAATTACCCAAAGAATCCGAATGGTGTTTCAATTTATGGCTTTTGCAACCAACAGCGCTATGCAAAAAGGAATTGCGAAATTCATGCAATTAAATCCAAGTTGGGAGCAGGAGTTAAATAGTTTTTATCAATACAAAAGGGATTTATTCATACGTGAATTAAACGGGCTAAACAACGGCCATGCCAAAATTGAAAATCCGACGAATGCCATTTGGAAAACATTAAATTGTGAGGGATCCTATTTTCAAGTAATTCATTATAGTTCCTTGGAATTGCCTACTTTGAAATCCATACATTCCGATTTTGAAATGGCCCTGTTGTTATTGAAAGAAGTAGGAATTGCTACCATTCCAATTGGATCATTTATTAGTGGCCAACCCCAAACCGGTTGGTTGCGAATTTGTTTTGCCAAAAACGATGATACCTTAGTGAAAGCAGCTCAATTGCTAAACCAATTTCTTAATAATCCCCGCTAAATTCCTAAACAATCCCCGCTAGATTTCTACTCAATCTCCTCTAAATCCCCACCCAACCCCGTGAAATACCCGTCCTTCCAGTTTATTAATCCCAATCTCCTCTAAATCCCCACCCAACCCCGTTTAATACACCGAAATCCCAGTCTAATCACCCCGATTTCCTTTAAATCCCCACCTGATATCCCCCAAAAAAATTTATGAATCAATCCTATTTAGATGTTTATTTAATACAAACCCAATTAGCATGGGAAAATGTGAATGCCAATTTATTAAGATTGACATGGCACATTCAGCGTACCCAAGAAAATTCGTTGATTATTCTTCCTGAAATGTTTGCAACCGGTTTTACTATGAATCCACAAGAACATGCACAGCAAATTAATGGGTTAGCAGTTGAATGGATGAAAGAAATGAGTCAAAATCGATGCATTTGTGGTTCTCTATCTGTTGAAGAAAATGGAAAGTACTTCAATCGTTTTTTGGCCGTTTATAATGGTCAAATCATTGCATCCTATAATAAAAAACACTTGTTTTCATATGGAAACGAACAGCTACACTACACTGCAGGAAATGAAATTCAACCATTTGAATTCATGGGTTTTAAAATAGCACCATTTATTTGTTATGATTTGCGATTCCCAGAATGGATACGTTTAGCGGCGGGTGCTGATTTAATGCTGTTTGTAGCCAATTGGCCAAAAGCAAGAATGGATGCTTGGAATGCGCTTTTGAAAGCTAGATCTATTGAAAATCAATGCTTCGTTGCCGCTGTCAATCGAATAGGAGAGGATGGAAATGGTATCCCTCATACCGGACATTCGCAATTACTCGATTTCTCGGGACAATACTTGATAGAACCTCAAGTGGATCGAGAAGTACTATTGCATCAAATAATCGAAAAACAACCCTTACAAGTATTTAGAGAGAAGTTCCCTTTTTTAGACGATAGAGATATCCTACCTTTGCGGCATGAATTCTGAGCACTTGAAGGATATAAAAAGCCGTGTGCAGGCTTTGAGGGGGTATCTTTGACCTCGATAGAAAATTAGCTGAAATAGCAGACGAAGAAGAACAAACCTTGGATCCCACATTTTGGGATGACCCCAAGAGGGCAGAAGCTCACTTGAAAAAAATCAAAGACAAAAAAGTATGGACAGAAGCATTTGCTGAAGTAAATGGTGCTTTAGAAGATTTGGTAATCCTTTTTGAGTTTCAAGAAATGGGTGAAGCTAAACCCGAAGAAGTAGACCAGCAATACGTTGCCGTTCAGAATGCTTTGGAAGATTTGGAGTTTAAAAATATGCTCCAGTCCGAAGAAGATTCTTTGAATTGCGTGTTAGAGATCAATGCAGGCGCCGGTGGAACTGAAAGTTGCGATTGGGCAGAAATTCTTTCCCGTATGTACATCATGTGGGCCGAAAAAAATGGCTTCCGCGTAGTGGAACTAGATAAGCAAGATGGTGATGTTGCCGGAATTAAAAGCATTTCATTGGAAATCAATGGATCCTTTGCCTTTGGTTATTTAAAAGGAGAAAACGGGGTACATCGAATGGTAAGAATTTCACCTTTTGATTCCAATGCTCGCCGTCATACATCCTTCGCCTCTGTTTATGTGTACCCACTGGTGGATGATACCATCGAAATTGATATCAAACCAGCTGATATTGACTTCCATACCTCGCGAAGCGGTGGTGCAGGAGGACAGAACGTAAACAAGGTGGAAACCAAAGTACAATTAACACACATCCCCACGGGTATTGTGGTTGTTTGTCAAGTGGAACGTTCGCAGTTAGCCAATAGAGAGCGGGCTATGCAAATGTTGAAATCCCGATTGTATGAGTTGGAACTTCAAAAACGCAATGCAGCACGACAAGAAATTGAAGCAGGTAAAATGAAAATCGAGTGGGGATCGCAAATCCGTAACTACGTTTTCCATCCCTACAAACTAATCAAAGATGTTAGAACCGAGTTAGAAACTTCCAACGTTCAAAACGTTATGGACGGGGATTTATGGCCATTCATCAAAGCATTTTTGTTGAAATCATCATCTTCGAACAAATAAAAATTGGTAAAACCTAATTGATAAGTCTTGGCTAGTTGCAAATTGCAAGCAAGCCAAGACTTTTTATTTAACCCAGCGCAGATTTATATCGCTCTAAGCAGCGCAATCGAGCAAAAGTATGTTCCACTATGGGTTTGGGATAACGAATTGTTCCATATTCAGGAACCCACTTCTTAACGTACAACAATTGAGGGTCAAACTTTTCCATTTGAGCCGTGGGATTAAACACTCGGAAATAAGGAGCCGCATCCACACCACTTCCCGCTGCCCATTGCCAACCACCGTTGTTGCTAGACAATTCAAAATCCAATAATTTTTCCGCAAAGTACGCTTCTCCCCAGCGCCAATCGATCAGTAAATGTTTCGTTAAAAAACTAGCCACCACCATTCGAACTCGATTATGCATGAAACCCGTGGAATTCAACTCCCGCATTCCGGCATCTACAAGAGGATAACCTGTTTTTCCCTGCTTCCACAATTCAAAATGATCTACATTGTTCTCCCATTGAATTCGGTCGTATTGGGGTTTAAAGGATTCTGAAACCACTTGCGGGAAATGCCATAGGATCTGCATATAAAACTCCCTCCAAATTAATTCATTGATCCATTTTTCACTTAAAGTGTAACCTTTTTTGAATTTTTCGCGAATGGAAATCGTCCCAAAACGAAAATGAACTGATAATCTACTGGTTCCAATTATCGATGGAATATCTCGAGTCTGTTCGTACTTTCGAATTCTACCTTGATCTATTGTTTTTTGGGGGATGTCAATTCCGGTTGGAGCGAAACCCATTTCTTCTAACGTGGGAATTTGCCCTTGAGAAATAGAAAAATGTTGATCCGTTAAGAATGCATTTTTGTGATTTTCAGCAGGGTAGTGTTCAATACCCACCTGGTCTAATCGGATTTTCCATTTTTTCATGTAGGGCGTGAAAACGGTGTATGGCTTACCATCGTCTTTCACTACTTCGTCTTGCTCAAATATCACCTGATCTTTGAATTGCTGAAAATCAACATGATTCTGTAAACATAATTGTTCTATATGTTGATCGCGTTTTATGGCGGATGGTTCGTAATCGCGATTACTGTAAAGCCCTTTTAATCCTGTACTCGAAGCATTTTTTAATAAGTTTTCCCAAATTTCGATAGGATTGCCGTAGAAAACGTCGAATCCACCATTGGTTTCGGCAACTAATTCGTTGACTTGGTTGTAGATAAACTCCACACGTGCGTCGAATGGCTTAGGAAGAAGGTCTAATATGTTGGTATCAAAAATAAAAATTCCGCGTACTTTTTGTCCTGAAGTAAGTGCCTTGTATAATCCGTGATTGTCATTCAATCGAAGATCTCTGCGAAACCAAAAATAGATAAAATCTTGCATTTAATTATGATGTGTTAGTAGGTTTTCAACGGCTTGTTCTATTTGGTCAAATTGAAATTTAAAACCTGCGTTGAGTAAATTCTGTGTTTTTATTTGTTGTGATGTGAGAGCAATTTGACTGCGTTCACCCATAACCATTTTTAAAAACCAAGCTGGAACATTGGGTGATATTTTCAATGGCAGTTTTCGGATTTTGGGGAAATTGGCAAATTTAAAAATGGTATTAATCAAATGACCTTGTGTGGTAGGTGAGGGTGAAACACCGTTGTAGGTTCCCGCAGCAATTATACCTTCCGCCAAGTCTGCATATATATTCACTAAATCGGTTATATGAATCCAACTCCACATGTTGGATTTACTTCCAGTACTCGGAACTATACCCATGGGAAGTGTCATGTTTAAAGTCGGGAAAACACCCGCTTCGTTGCTCAAAACCAATCCTGTACGCACAACAGAGGCTGCAATGTGAGTGTTTTTCAATCGTTCGAGAGATTTTTCCCAACCCGTGCAAACTTCAGAGAGAAAACCCTCGCCAGCAGGACTATTCTCTGTTAAATTTATACCCGGATCTTCATAGTATCCAGTAGCACTGGTGGAGATAAAATGCTTTATATTGATGTTCTGCGCCAATATTTCTTCCAGCAGTAATTCCGTCCCCCGAACACGAGAAGAAAAAATATCTTCTTTGTGCTTTTTTGTCCACGGTTTGGCTATGTTTGCCCCCGCTAAATGGATAAATACATCCGTATCTTGGAATCCCTTGAGATTCACATAATTAAATTTTATCGACCATGTTAAATCTTTTTCATGGGTTCGATTGTTATCCTCATGTCGAAGGGCGAAAGTTTGGTGACCGCGTTTGCGCAATTCTTGTGTTAATGCCTTCCCCACTAACCCTGAAGCACCCGATATTATTATTTTCATAGCCTATGCAATCTAACTACACTGAGAATATAACAAACGAATCGAAAAAAAGTCGCTCGGTGAGAAAATCGAAGAAAGATTTTCGAGATAAATATTTCATAAAGGATGTTGAAAATATCACCGGCATCAAAGCATTTACACTTCGTGTTTGGGAACAACGTTACGGAATGTTGGTTCCTAAGCGGACGGATACCAACATTCGTTATTATGAAGAAGATGATTTAAAATACATGATGAATGTGGCGTTGTTGAATGCCAATGGATATAAAATCAGCAAGATAGCAGAAATGTCGCGAGAGGAAGTTCAACAAAGAACTTTGCATATTTCTGAAAACAACAGTACGCATCAAGCTCAGATCCAATCGTTAACCAATGCAATGATTGCTTTTGACGAACGGGAGTTCAACAAAATTCTCTCCATCAATATGCTGAAGTTGGGAATGATAGAAACGACCTCTCATATCATTTTTCCTTTGCTTCAACACGTGGGTATTTTGTGGTTGAGTGGTTCGATTAATGTTGCCCATGAACATTTTATTACCAATTTGATCAAGCAAAGAATGTACACCGCTATTGATCAGATAACCACTCCTTTAGTGCCCAATGCGCGTAAGTTTGTATTGTTCCTACCCAATGGCGAAAACCACGAATTGAGTTTGTTATTCGCGAGTTACATACTAAAAACACGAGGACAACAAGTGGTGTACATAGGATCTTCTACACCCATGGACGATTTGAATCAATTGTTTAAAGTTCACCAACCAGACGTGTTATTCTGTGCAGTAACCAATGCCAATTCGCACATGCCAATACAAGTGTATATCAATACTTTATCACGTACCTGGCCGAAAACTACCATTTGTATAACAGGAAATCAAGTAGTTAAGCGCAAAGATTTAAAAGTACCTAGCAACTGCAGAATCATTACCGACACCACTGATTTCTTTAAATTTTTGGACGGTGGTGTTTGATAGCTAAGAATATTTCAATAATAAAAACATAAATTCCCGCCTCGTTAACCCAACGAGGCGGTTTTTGTTTAAATCAGTTTCTCTCAAAAATTACCTAGTTATTGTTGCAAAACGACGTATATCCACTTCCGATAATAATTCGCCCGTTCCCAACAAGAAATCGGCATACATCGGACTTAACATCACCACCAAGCTGCTGCCTTTAGAACCCAAGCCGTTGTAAACGTATAGCGACGATTCTATTGGATGTTGTCCTAAAAATGGACGCCATGTCTCTACGGTAGGCCTTGCCGCACGAATATGTCCAACCACTTTGGGCGTTTCAGGAATCCATTCGGCAAATGTGCGCAACAGTTCTTCTAGGTCCTCCTGCCTAGGTGAAGTAGATAGTGAATTTTTGTGGTATGTGGATCCACCAATCCATCGTTTATTACCGATGGGTACAAGCCATTCCTTACGTTTCAAAATGAAATTCTGCGGTAAATTTTCAAATTCAAGGGTAATTAAATCTCCGCCAGTTGCATTGAGTGGCAAGAAATTAAACCATGGATTGTGAAACATTCCTACTCCTTGAGCGAATACCAATTTTTTAAATTTAAAAATTCTATTCTCCGTTCTCGCATTTAAACCTTTATTCGAAGCATTTTTAGAATCAAGAATTGCCGAATATGTGTAACTATTTTCGTTCAAATTCAATTTAGAATAATCAAATTCATCAGAGATCCAATTCACTCCTAAATCCACTAAATAGCCCTGCGCACGTTCCAAGAATACCGAAACATCCAACTTGCCAGATAATTCTGTAATCGCTGCTCCAAAAGGCAATGGAACTCCGTAGGGGTTACAATTTTCAAGGGAATGCATATCTTTTTTAGCTTCTACCTCGAAAGTACCAGAATTCGCCAATTCATTGGCCACCATGGAACCCGAATTATCTAAAACCACGGGCTCAACCGGAGTTAAATGTTGGGTAAATCCTTTTTCGCGACTTCTTTTTGTCCAATTTTTAGTATGTGATTCATTTTTGTGGACTTGAAGCGTAGGAATCGCATGAATAAATTTAGCCCCCATTTTATGTTCCCAGCTTCCATAATATTCAAATACCTCTGGAAAAAGTTCGTCGCAATGCCAGGTTTTTTGCACATTTCTAGGCACCATCGGATTCATCATCCCTGCAGCAACCCGAGAACTTGAAAATGGGTTCAATGCGTCAATTATGGCAATTTTAGCTCCGCGCTGTTGCAGCTCCAATGCCAACGTAGTTCCGGCAATTCCTGCTCCTACAATTAAAATATCCAATGAATGTGTTTCGTTACTCATTGCTAATTAAGAACCTACGTTAGTATTATTCATGAATTTAATGTATTTGATGAACCTCCGTTTCGATTTAAATAAACCTTTCCTGTAATGTGAAGGTTGTTACTTCCATCTTTTATTCGGAAATTGCCTCATTATTTGGAATTGGACACAAATTTAGAATAACCAAACGGTATGATGCATAAGAAATTGAATCTATTTATACTTTTTTTCGGGGGATGCTTGTTCCGTGTTACCACCTTAATGGCGCAAATTAATCCATCGCGGATTCCAGAAAAATCGTTTTACTACCTTCCAGAAATTCAACTCCTGGCCAGTCAATTGGATGGTGATAATGCGGCCGGCTACAATAAGTTTGGTTTTTTGGCTCAAGTGAATCTCGGTTGGAAACAAAATCAAGATCAATCTTGGGAATTTTCCATTGGATTTTCAGAGCGCGGTAGTCGAAGAGCATACAATCCCGATGTTCCTGGATTAAATCCATTCCATATTCGATATCGCTCAGTCGAAACATCCTTGAATTACCGTTTTCCTTTGAATTCCATTAAAGAATCATGGGATATTCCATTGGATTTGTTGGCTGGATTAAGGATGGGAAGAATCATTCAAATCGAAGATACTGAAAGGTACTCTTTGTATTTGGATCAAGTGTATCGACCCTACACCGTTTCTTTAGAAGTTGGTGCTCGATATCCAATAAATGATCATTGGGGAATTTCAGTTAGAGCGAACTACAGTGTTATTTCCATGCTAAAAGAAGGCGCTAGCAATAACCCATTGTACCCTACAGGTGTGTACAACAATGCAATCGGTTTGGGATTTGTTTATGTTCCATGAAAATAGATTTAAACGATCTTAAAATCATCCCCCAAAAAAACATAATAACAATACTTTAAAAATCAAACTAATCCATCAAAAGTAGATAAATGAAATTCTTAAAAATTATAGGGATAATTTGCGTAGCTGCAATGAGCGCGGCGTTGTTCTGGTACAATGCTTCCGATTCCAAAGATCCTTCATCCCGCGAAAAGCAAATTCGAGCCATGCTACAAGATCAGCTCGATGCTTGGAACAGTGGAAGCACTCAGGGATTCATGGAAAAAGGATATTGGCAAAATGATTCGTTGCAATTTGTTTCTCCCAATGGCGTAAGATTTGGTTACAAACAAGTTTTAGCTATGTACCAAAAATCCTATCCCACTTCCGTTGAAATGGGAACACTCAACTTTGAGATTTTACACATTAAGTTTTTAGATCACAATAATGAAATTGCTCAGGTTTTGGGTAAATGGCACGTAACTGAAAATCCCAAGCCCGGAAGCGGTTATTTTTCATTGATTGTTAAATTTACAGATAATCAACCCAAAATAGTGATTGATCATACTTATTAGTTATCATTCATACCTATTAATCCATTTAAACGATTAATCGATCGTATGAATTAATTCAGTTAGATACAGATTTTTAAATGCAAAAACTGAACTCATTGTTTCATTTTCCGAACCGGTCATCAAACTGGGTTCTAATTGCAATAATTTGCATTTTTCAGTTTGTTTCACATGCATTTTATCTAAAAATACCTGCGTCAGGCCACCATGTTTGGCGTCAGTGCAATACCCTCGCGGTAGCACGAAATTACGCTGAGGTAGATATGAATATTTTGTATCCCCGAATCGACAAGAATTACGGTACCGATGGCATCACTGGACCGCAATTCACATCTTACGATTACACTCTGGCTTGGCTTTATCGCCTATTCGGGTTTTCACAATTCACACATAGATGGTGGAGTTTAATCATCTCTTTTTCCATTATTGCAGGATTATTTCACCTATCGAATCAGTTTTTTAACAGCAAGATCATCTCATTTTGGTGTACATTTTCCGTGCTGGGAATCCCTGAATTTTATTATCATAGTTTTAATGCTGTTCCTGATATTTTGGCTATGTCTGCCATGATCTGGGCTTGGTATTTTTACAATAAACTGAATCAATCAAACTCCTGGATTCATGCTTGGTTCAGCGCCATTTTATTGGCTTTAGCAGGTATGACTAAATTGATGTTCTTGATTCCTGGTTTTGTCTTTTTGGGGGATATTTGGAATCGCGGTGCCTTCCCCCAACAGAAAAATGCTGAACAATATGGTAAACTTTGGCCCAAATGGGTGCTAATTGCTTTGATCTCATTGAGTTTCAGCTATGCTTGGTATCGTTGGGCGCACTATTTGACCTACTTGCATTGGTTGAACGAATTCGTGCATGAGATCCGCTTTTTTGAGAATGGAAGTCAGGTGTTTCAGGCATTTTTACAAAATCTCAGTATCGATTTGTTTGAAACATGGGTGGGATATCCATTGATTTTTTTGGTTTTCGGGGGATGGTATTTCGCATTAAAAAACAAGAAAATAATTAAGGATAAGCGCATTTTGTTATTGATTTTGGCTTCCATACTGTATTACATAGTTATGCAGAAGCAACTGCAAGTACACGGTTATTATATTCTTTTATTCGTACCATTCATTGTTTTAAAAATAGGATACTTTTTAAATCAGTTGCTGAATATTGATTTATTCGCTGCTGCCAATTCCAAAGAAAATATCAGTAAGGAGGATGTTCGTAATACCACTCCCATGTTAACTACTGTGTATCCTGTTGAAAATTTAAGTAATATGGATGTTAGTTACTACCAAGATGGTAGTACTTCCCAAAATAATGATGGTAGTACTTCCCATTACAAAAATGGAGGTACTTCCCAAAATAAAAATGGTAGTACTTCCCACCATATTGGAACGAATATCAACGGGAGCAAAAACAACTTTCCCAATAAACTGAAATGGCTCCCCATTTTATGTTTACTTATATTGATTTCCCCCCTGTGGTCGTGGGTGAGAATGCATCATAATTGGACCGAAAAAGGCTTTAGAGTACCAAACACTCTTATGGATGTAAAAAATGCGACCATGATAGAAAATTATACATCGGAAAACCCATTATGGATTGTTGGTCCGGATCAATCGGGATGCGTGTATTTTTATTATTTACATGCTAAAGGATTTCCTTGGTACAATTTGCAAGAAAAAGATTCGGTTTTTGATGAGTATTTAAATCAAGGTGCTCAAGGTTTTATAACGGATCAACCAGAAAAGGTGAAGGAAATGTCGCTAAAATTCAACTGGAAAATACGTTATACTAAACAATTAGGAACTTTTTATTGGATCGGGACAGAAAAATAAATGGGTTACTATTGCAAATGATGAAATAAAAAAGTATCTTTGCACTCCAATTTTGTAAATTAAAGTCATGAACTCAATCGTTAATAGCATCTCACAAGAGTTTTTAAGAACTGATCTTCCCGATTTCAACGCTGGTGATCGTGTTACTGTTCACTATAAAATCAAAGAGGGTAATAAAGAGCGTATTCAGCAATTCCAAGGGGATGTTATCCAACGTCGTAACGCAGGAATCGATGAAACTTTTACCGTTCGTAAAATTTCTAACGGTGTAGGTGTTGAGCGTGTGTTTCCTTTGAACAGCCCATTCATCGACAAAATCGAAGTGAACCGCAGAGGTAAAGTTCGCCGTGCTCGTATTTTCTATTTGCGTGAGCAAATTGGTAAGAAAGCACGTATCAAAGAACGTAGAGGATAAGATTGGGTTCATTGGAATCAATAGACGCATGTATCTGATTGCATTAAAGAGATACTCGCTCTAGTCTTTAAATATCCACTGTAACAATCCATTTCTAAATAAAATATTTAGTCAAAAAAAGACCCAGCATTTGCTGGGTCTTTTTTTGTATATTCTACTATACTATACATATTTTTTAATATTCACATTGCATGTATTAAACTTCCCAATTTCTAATGCGTCAAACATGAGGGAATATTCGGAAATTCGTAGTACGAATGCCAATATTATGAATGTACCGGAGAAAAATATACTGAAAGAGAATATGCGAGAGCCCAAAGTGAGTATCAATTTTCAACGTGTTGATGACACTCAACTATTGGCGTATTTTTCAAAAGCGGAACATGTTGAAGCTGTATTCAGAGAATTAATTCGTAGGTATCAAAAACAAGTGTATTTGTACGTTAGGAATATGGTGTTGAGCCACGATGATGCAGACGATATTACTCAAAATGTCTTTGTGAAAATTTGGCAGAATTTATCCAAATTTCGCGGTGAATCAAAGCTCAGTACTTGGATTTATCGTATTGCTTCAAATGAAACCATTACGTTTATTCGGAAACGAAAACCCCATGTTGATTTCGATGAAGCAATGCCAGAATTGGCAGATTTTCTGATTGAAGACATGAACCTTTCTTCACACGATGTTGAAGTGAAATTGCAGCGTGCTTTGTGCTATCTACCCTACAAACAAAAATTAGTATTTGTACTCAGGTATTACGAAGATTTGTCGTATGAGGAAATAGCCGATCTCACTCAAACGTCTGTAGGGGCACTGAAATCTAGTTATCATCACGCTGTGAAAAAAATTGAAATTTATCTCGATGTATTAAAATAAGGAGGCAAGAAAATGGATATCGAACATAAGAAAATCAAATCGCCCTTCAGCCCCAATGAACAATACTTCATGGATTTGGCAACCAAAATCCAGCAAAAAGTGGGAATTGAAGTGGAAGAAATTGGTTTAGAAAGTCCGAAATTGGATTTGAATAAAAAGCAAAAAAACCTTCAACTTACTGTGGAATTTGGTTATCCCATGAGTGCGGAGAAAAACGATGCAGTACAATTAGATTCCAAAACGATTGAGCCAACAGCTTCTTCTGCCATTGGAACCACGAATAAAAACGCACTCGTAACCGAAGTTTTGAATACGTTTTCTTTTACAGAGGAAACTTCTGAAACATTCGAGTTGAAGGAAGAAATTGAGTCAATTGTGTCCGAATTAGAACCCAATTTAAATCAATTTGATAGAATTGAATCCAATGACGAACCGATTACTATACCCATTGAACAAACTCCAGTAGCAGAAGTTCGAACTAAAGAGC
>CAZQFZ010000047.1:6938-19603 GCA_964592635.1 uncultured Rhizobium sp. | reverse complement strand
TCGCCTTGATTTCAGCTGGTGCAGTTGGTGTAATGCAAAGCTGTAAGAAAGACCCTGCATCTACAGGTCCAGCACCTTTAACAGTTGCTGAAAAACAACGCTCATTATTGGTTTATAGTACTGCTACTTGGTGTGGTCCTTGTGGTGCTACTGGTGGGCCATTATTCAAATCTGCTATTGCAGCTAGAACTAACGATCAATTAATCGCATTGGATTTACATCCTCAAACTTCAGTTGGTTTGTCTTTATTAAATTCAATTGCTTTGAAGCCTGGTAAACCAGATTCATTGTTCTTTGCTCCATTTGCAACTGAATTATACGCTTTCTGCAAACCAAACGGTTATATTCCTCATTTCTATTGCGATAACTCTGTATTGGGTAACAGTGCTGTAACTTTACAACAAATTACAGATTTTGCTGATGAATACAACAAAAACAAACCTGAAATAGGTGTAGCTGCAAGCGCAACATCTACTGGTAACGACATTAGCATCAAATATAAAATGAAAGCTTTTGCTCCTGAAGCAGGCGCTGACTATTATACAAGTGTTTTGATCGTAGAAAAGTCTGTTCAAGCTTATCAATATGTTGGAAATGTTCACTCTTCAGTTGAACACAAACACATCATCCGCGGATCAGCAAAAACTACCGCTACTGGAAGAACTTCATTGAATCAAACTGTTTGGGCTGGTGCACCTGTTGCTTTCGGTGATAACGCAGATTGGTCTAGTCCTTCAGCATCTGCCGAAGTTGAAAAAACAGCTTCTTACAAATTTGAAAGCCCATCTCAAGCATCTAAAGATGCATTGGATGTTCAATTAAAAGGCCAATTGGGCTACGGTTATGGCTGGTGGAATTTCAACAAAAGCAATACTGCTGTAGTAGTGGTTGTTTGGAAGAAAGTTTCTGCTACTGATATGTTCTTCGTTAACGCTGTTTGGGCTGACGTTAAATAATATCCAACTAATTATCGGATGCAATTGCATCCAAATAAATAAAGAAAAAGGCTGTCAGAATTCTGACAGCCTTTTTCTTTATTTAACCCTATTGAATGAATACAAACTCCAATTCAACCTCCTAAAGTCTATTTATTCTTAAACTCAGGTTTTCGCTTTTCCACGAAAGCATTCATCCCCTCCTTTTGATCTTCTGTGGCAAACAACATGTAAAAATTCTTGCGCTCGAAAAACAACCCTTCCTGAAGTCCCGTATCGAAAGCTTTTAAAACGCTTTCCTTAGCAAGTTGAATAGCAATTGGAGATTTTTCAGCCGTTTTCGAAGCCAATTTAATAGCCTCGTCCAAGTACAATTCAACAGGTACTACTTTGTTTATTAAACCAGCCTCTCTCGCTTCTTCCGCACTGATAAAATTACCAGTTAACACCATTTCCATGGCTCGTGCTTTTCCAACCGCACGAGTTAAACGTTGGGTACCACCTGCGCCCGGCATTACACCAATATTAATTTCAGGCTGACCAAATTGTGCAGTTTCACTTGCAACAATCATATCACACAACATCGCCAACTCGCAACCACCACCGAGAGCAAATCCACTCACGGCCGCAATGATGGGCTTTTTTGTTTTACGAATTGAATCCCAAGTTGAAAACTGATCTATTTTCAACATATCCACTGCTGTTCTACCTGCCATTTGCTTGATATCTGCACCAGCAGCAAAAGCACGTTCATTCCCATGAATAACAATTGCACGGATGGAATCTTCTTGATCAAAGTTCTCCAAACAATGCCGAATTTCTCCCATTAATTGTAAATTCAATGCATTCAATTCTTTGGGCCTATTCAACTGAATACTTGCCACATACGGTGCCACTTGGGCATTTGCAATAATATACTCGTAATTCATATTTATATTTAATTATTCATTTTCCCATTTACTTGAATACCATAAAAATCCTTGCCACATTCCTCTACCAATTAATAATCCTAAAATACCACCACCCAGCACATCACCCATGTAATGTCGTCCTAAATAAACCCGAGAATAGGCCACCAAACAGGAAACAAAAAACATAATCCAAAACCCCAATTTCTGTTTTTTATTCCATTTTGGGTTGGCTTTTTGGGGACTTTCTACTGGTTTTTTATTTGCGAAAACCAACAGCATGATCAATGGATAAACGGCAAATGCATTCGCCGAGTGAGAACTTACAAAACCATACCTACTGCCTGGCAATCCGTCGGGAAGTCTAACATTTTCGGCAAGCTGTTGATTAAAACAAGGTCTTAACCTTTGGGTGTTGTCTTTTAAAATACGTGTACTTATACTATCCGCTAATCCAAAAGCAAGCAACAACAATAAAATGGGCATCCCACTTTTGCGCCCCCATTTTTGAATTATACGGTAAACTCCCCAAATATATAGTGGCACAAAGATCCAAGTGGAACTCAACAGAATCATTGGCATATCTAACCAATTCACTGCGCACTTTTGATTTACCCAGATAAAAACTGCCTGATCCCATTGATCCAATTTTTCCAGCATTTGCATTATTTCCTATTCAGATTTACGAAAATTATACATTCAAAAGTAGTTTACACTTCCAATTTCCTCGAAATTAAGATAATTCTAGGAGAATTTTGAGAATCAAATGGACCCAATTCGTAATTCCCAAAAACATGCAACACTTCAAATCCCGCCTTTTGATGCAATTCTTTTAATTCATTTACAGAATATACTTGAACACGTTCTTGGAAATGAAATTGATTCGAGGAATCTGTAACTTCAATTTCTTTCACAATGATTCCTGATTCTAAATGTTTCAACCATTTAAATTCAATAGTACGATTTCCAAGCGTATCAATTTTTTCTCCTTTTTGGGGAAGCAATGGTAAAATTGGTTGAGCATTGATATAATCTTGGATAAAGTACCCTCCAGAATTCAAAGCTTTGTACGCGTTAGAGAGTGCCCTGATGTCTTCTTGTTCATTATCAAAATAACCAAAGCTTGTAAACAAATTAAATCCTGCATCAAATTGTCCATCCCCAAATGAATTACGCATATCATGAACCTGAAAATCCAGTCCCACCTGTTGAAATTGTATCGCGTGAGCAATGCTCGCAGATGATAAATCAAGTCCTAAAACATTCAACCCATGCGAATGAAGTTCCAATGAATGTCTGCCTTTTCCACAGGCTAAATCAAATACGTGTGCGTTGAACTTGAGGTCTAAGAATTGAATTAAATTCTTGATAAATTCTTTTGCCTCCAAATCGTTGCGATGTTTATATAACAGGTGGTAATATTCGGTGTCAAACCAAGATTCAAACCATTTTTTATTGTTAATTTCCATTATTTTTCAAAGATATTGTAACTTATTCAAGGTCGAATCGTTTTAATCACAGAGAATGAGCGAAAAAGAGTTTAACCTGATTGTGCAACAACACAGTGATGCTCTGTATCGCTTTGCTCTAAAAAACATAAAAGTAGTTGAGGAAGCACAGGAAATTGTCCAAACGGCTTTCGAAAAACTTTGGTTAAACAGAAATAATGTTGAACTGGATAAATGCAAATCGTACCTATTCCGTGTAGCTTATAACTATTTGATCGATATGATTCGAAAACAGCGTAAAGAAGTCGAATGGTCACAAGAATTTATGCAAGTACCAATTACTGAGGTAGCAGAATTCAAGGACTTGAAACGAGTTATTGATCAAGCCTTGAATTCTCTATCTGAAACACATCGAAATGCAATAATGCTCAGAGATTACGAAGGATATTCATATTCTGAAATAGGTGAAATCATGAACATATCTGAAGCACAAGTAAAAATCAACATTTTCCGAGGAAGAAAACAAATGCAACAATTGTTAGGCAAAATAGAATACTACATTTAACTCCATGAACAAAAACTTAAATCAAATATCCGAAGAACGAGAGTGGCAAATATTCGAATTGCTCGAGGGTAATTTGAATAAGCAGCAGTCCACTTTATTATTGGAGGAAATCAAGCAGAATCCTGCAGAATGGAAATTCTATCAGGAAATGAAACTGACTTATTTAAATTCGGCTTTTGCTTCTGAAACCAATCCAGACAGGGAATCAGAATCTGAGAATGAATCATCGAATTTGTATATTCATAACCCATCCTCTGAGTTTGTTTTCCCGAACAAAAAAAAACTCCTCACTATTCCAAATACAAGTTCTTCTTCTACCTCTCGCTTAGGATTTATAAAACAACGCAACCTACAACAATGGAGTATAGCAGCAACCATACTTTTGATTTTAGGAATTGCGGCTTTCTTTAAAACACAATCCATTGTTGATCCAACAAATAAAAATTTACATACTACAACAATTCCATCCAACACCAACCAATCAAGAAATAAAAACAATCCCTCTCAAAAAAATACAAATAGTTCACCATCCACATTGGAATTAATAAATCCAAAAACCAGGGTAAATACATTGGCCAAACTTAAAACTAATGCAGTCAATTCGATTCGTATTCAAAACAATCAACCCTCATCGAGCACAATGATTAATGTTTCGAAAACTGTAACACATACCGAGCCGTTAAACTTTTTAAACTCTTTGAGAAAACAAAAAACATCCCCCGATAAAATAAACCAAAGCAGTTCCATCATTCGTCCCATTCAAATTGCCGCATCAAATAACCCATCCCAAATCCAATCCAATGAGAAAGGAATACCTTATGAACCAGGTCCATTGAATCGTATTTCCCAATCAAATGACCCCCATGCAGCGATATCAAGTTCCGAAGATCG
Source organism: uncultured Rhizobium sp. (assembly GCA_964592635.1). GTDB lineage: Bacteria > Bacteroidota > Bacteroidia > NS11-12g > UBA955 > VMCP01. Next base: position 14,856 of record CAZQFZ010000047.1, on the reverse strand, counting down.
CGATATCAAAGTTATTTATGCTAGCCATGTAACCGACGAGATTTACAAAAAAGAAATACAATCAATTAAAAAACAATGGCTTAAAGAAGCTGCCCAAGAGTTGCGTTACGGACGATTACCTGAAATTCGCTTGTCGGCTCGAAAACAAAAAAATACTTGGGTTCCAGAAGTGGGTCTGAATGTAGCTTCAAAATCTGTTGTTATGCATACCACTTTAGTTCAACATTAAATAAGCTTAAAACAAACATGAAACATATAATTCTTTTTGAAATGAAAAAATACAAACATTCTTCTATCCTATTAATTATTGGATTATTTCTACTTAGCCAACCTATTTTAGCTCAAAAAAAACGCGAACTAGTAATAATTGCCGACAGTTCGATCAAAATTAACAAAGCCTATTGGAAAGAATTCTCAGCAAAGATTGAAAAGTTAAATGATTCACTAAATGCTGATATTATTGGATCTGCAGAAGAATCTGAATTTGGAATGACTCGAAAAGTGAATGTAGATTCTCAATCGCTTTTGGTAAATGTCAAAATTTTCAAAGATAAAACCACTTTGAGAATCCGAAAATCAGAAAAACCCGCAAACGAAATGGTGATGATTCGCAAAATTGAATTCAAAACCGAAGAACCTATTATTGAAGACGACTCAAAAGTCGATGTTTATTTAGAAGACACCACCATCAAAGCACCTAGAATCGCTAAAACCCAAGATGAAGTAGATTTCCAAGATGAAATGGATGAATTGAAAAAAGAACTTGAAAACCTCAATGAGGAAATGGAGAAACTTTCACATGAAAAAGAGGGTGATTCCGGTGAATATGATGAAGTATTTGACTTTCCGGATCCTAAAAAACGCAAGAAAGTTCGATTCATTACCACCGATACCCGCATAAGTGTTGGTTTTATTCAAATGCAACCCACCGAACCGAGTACCACACAAATTCATTACAACACCATTCCCGAATTGAATAACGGTAAAAGCTTAAATTGGGGATTCCAACATAACTGGGGAATGAACCTTGTCCGAGGAAAACTTCGCCTTTGGAATGGTCTGGCTTACGACATTCAAAATTACCGCTTTGCCAACAGTCAGGTGCGTTTAACTCCAAATAATAATGAATTCAAATATTATTTGGAAGACCCGACTACAGCTGGTAATTTAGCATCTACGCGTTCTAGATTAATTAGTCATTACATAGGTATGCCTATTGCCCTCGGTTTTCAAAACAAATCAAGAAATCCTAGTTTTCAATTAAGAATAGGTGTTCAAGGGGGATATTTAGTACATAGTTACTCAAAAGTAGAATTTGAAAACGACAATAAAATAAAACATTACGACGATTTCAATTTGAATCATTTCTCATTACAGCCTTTTGCTTTTATCCAATACGAAAACATTGCTATTTATGCTCGATATTCCATGATGGATGTTTTCAAAAAGAACGAAGGTTTACCTAATGCTAGAACCATGAGTTTTGGAATCAGCATCGGTGGTTAAAAATTGCTAAATCCCATAAATTTCTTGTGCAAATTGGATAACTTTGTATCCGATGAGCACAAGAAATTGGGAAACCATTAAAGAGTATTCCGATATACTCTTTCAATTCTACAACGGAATTGCAAAAATCACAATCAATCGCCCCGAAGTTTACAATGCTTTCCGTCCTCAAACTGTTATGGACATGTTGGATGCGATGGATATTTGCCGGGAAAGTCAAAACATTAGTACCATTATACTAACTGGAATTGGAGATAAGGCTTTCTGTTCAGGCGGAGATCAAAATGTAAAAGGAATTGGTGGTTATGTTGACGATTCCGGAGTTCCTCGATTGAATGTTCTTGATCTACACAAAAAAATTCGGTCTATTCCCAAACCCGTAATTGCCATGGTAAACGGCTATGCCATCGGTGGTGGGCATGTTCTTCACGTTGTGTGTGATTTAACCATTGCAGCAGATCATGCTAAATTTGGTCAAACCGGACCTAAAGTAGGTAGTTTCGACGGGGGATTTGGCAGCAGCTATTTGGCACGTCACGTAGGGCAAAAGAAAGCCCGTGAAATTTGGTATTTGTGCCGCCAATATACAGCCGATGAATGTGAGCGAATGGGCTTGGTAAATAAAGTTGTTTCTTTAGAACATTTAGAAGATGAAACCGTTTCCTGGTGCGAAACCATCATGGAAAGAAGTCCTATGGCTATTCGAATGTTGAAACGTGCTTTCAATGCCGAATTAGATGGTCAACATGGTTTAATGGAATTAGCTGGCGATGCTACATTGCTCTATTATCTTACTGAAGAAGCACAAGAAGGGAAAAAAGCATTTTTAGAAAAACGCAAACCCGACTTCCAAAAATTTCCTAAATTCCCTTAGTCAATTCTTTACACTCCTTAAGTCAATTCCTGTAATTTACTTAATCGAAAGATTAGAAAGTAGTAGATAGGATCTAGACCGTAGAATCTAGCGGGTAGTATCGATTAGATAGAATCCAGTAAGTAGAAAGAATCTAGCAAGTAGAACCGATTAGATAGAATCCAGTAAGTAGTATCGATTAGATAGAATCCAGCAAGTAGAAAGAATCCGGTGGCTAGAACAAATATCCTAAACTAAAACCCACCGATATTATTCTACTTGCCGCTACTGGTCTGAGCATCATATAATGCATAATTTCCTTGGGGGAATCTGCATATTCGTCGTAAATGGTCATATTAGTGGAACTATGAAACAACACCGTACCTAATCCCATTACGATGTTCATTGATAATTCATCAGTTAACATTTGCCTGTTTCCAATAATTACGGATGGTATAAATGCATACACCGACTCATTCGTACTTTGCTCAATGGGATAATCTACCATTCCCACAGGAAATTGATAAATCTGATATCTCAATCGATTCTCTTTTGAAGTTAATTTTGCTCCACTAAACTCTACTCCCCAATATGACCCATATGGCGCTAATGCACCTTTGCTCGTATTATAACGCTTGAATTGAACGTATAATTCATTGTTAGTATAGGATAGATAATCATTATCCCTGACAGCTGGATAATTGGCTTCACGCGGTTGCAAATATGCTTCAACTTCCATATCATAAAATGAAGGTTCATAGCCGGTTGCATAGCGCTTTTGATTGCTTGATCTCATACCTACTTGCACTCCAAAATTCTTGTTTCTGGCCATTTCGTACGACAAACCATATGAATAAACAACAGTCGGGTTCATGGATATCACCCTTCCCCATTCCGTTAAGACATTCACCTCAAGAACCTGTGTTTTACCTAAATATCCTGGATTGGATTGACCCAAAATACTGCTGGGGTTCACAATTGCTAAACAAAGCAAAGCAGTAAAACTCTTTTTCATTTTACCAACTCGATATATTAAATTCATTTATTTCTTCCTGATTTATGTAAATTCTGACAATCATTTAATCTAATCAATTCTGCTTTAACGAGAATGACGTATTTCGTAAAGCGTTTCGTATATCTGTGCCTTCAGCATTGGATCCGTCATTTTCGTTTCTAAAAATTTTGTTCTTTGAAATTTCACTTTCGACGTTTTCGTATCGTAAACCACGGTATATTCCTTTAAATACGAATCTGTTTGCAATTGCCAATACAAATAATAAATCATGGCAGGTGGATAGAAAATCGAATACACCAAGTAGTCCAATTGAATGTCGCGTGGAACTATCTTATAATCTACACCCGTCCAACAGAGCAAATCTGTTTGAAAATCCTTCATAGGTTCAGCAATATATTGCGAATTAAACAACAACATTTCACCCGTATCGTTATTCAGACGTTCCATCATCCAATCGTTCAATTGAGCGTAATCATTTAACGTTTGTGTGGTAATATCAGAACCTGCCGTGTTTGTAAGTATTTTGATATTTAAACCAGATTTCCAGGCAACATTTTGCCATTGTTTCGTCAATTTCTCTCGGTATTTTTCTTCACTGAATAACTTCTTTTTATTGGAACGAATCAACCCATTGGTAAAGGTAACTTGTGGCTGAAAAACAACAAGACCTTGGACATCAGGATTCGGACGGCTGTATTTTTCTTTTTGTTCCTGTTCAAACTTCGCCCTTCTTTGACTTGAACTGAGCTTGGATGTGGATTGCGATAACAAGTCAAAATCTATTCTTACATTTTCCAAGTACTTTTTTAACTCCTCTTGTTTAGGAAAATCAATTAAGCTGCCATAGAAGTATGGCAATTCAACATTGGGAACCACTGCGGAATTAACCACAGTTGCAGTTACTGAATTTTGTGATCTACTGCGAGGGTTTTTTAACAGATTTGACCCATTTTCTTCATTTTGCTTTACCGATACATCAGATTTTATGGGTTGTGTGTTATGGGTAGGTGCAGTAACCGCAGAATTTGGTGCCGCATTTACCTCTCGCTTTTTATAGGGAACAAACGCCAAAAAATCATTTAAAAAAATTCGACCTTTGTATTGGAGCGTCTTGAATGTACGATCCCTAACATCCATCAGAAACTCGTCGTTAGGATATTTAGTCCACTCTTGCCAAACGATCCTGGCAGCCAATGCTCCTAACTCCTTATCAGTCAACGAATTTATTTCAGCAAAGAAATTTCGCCACTCCCCTTTGTTGTCGGTAACACTACAACCAAAATCTTTCAAATTCTTTCCTTTAAATCGGTGTTCTGCGAGAGCATAAATACTCATGGCCTTCACCCTTGATAAAAACAGACTTTTACCATATAACAGTTCCATTACCTTGGTCAAATAGAACGACTGTCCATAATCGGAACGACGCATATACAAAAGCAATAGCTCGTGCCTGGCTATTTTCTGCATGTAATTAAATTCGCTTTCGGAAATAATAAATTTCTTCTTTCCCGTCATATCCAATTTGGCAATTCGATCTCGCAGAATAAGGATTCGCTGATTCAAACTCGGATGAGTGCTTTCTATGTCCGCATCTTCTATACTTTTGTTTTTCGCCTCTGTTTCTAAAATGGATTTGATAGAAGCAGCCGCTAAATCTCTTACCGACTGAGGGAATACATAATTTTCACTAGACAAAGAATCAATGGAATAAGGCGTTTCCAAAAATGGATAATCCGTATATTTCAACATCTCAAACACATACAACCCTTCGTTTAAATCGTACTGCGTATTTTTTAACATTTCATACCCCAAATCATCTGCCTCGAATTCTTGATCTTTACTAAAACGATAAATCGCCTTCAATTTATTCTCAAAGTTCGAATTTCTGGAACTCGATGACATTACCTTACGGTTCTCTTTGTATTGGAGTAGCGAGTGTTTCTTGATGTAATGTTGAATCTCGTGTGCCAAAATCACGGCCAATTGAGATTCATTTTCTAATCGAACCAACAATCCAATACTCACAAAAATCAAACCATTCGATGTTGTGTAAGCGTTAGGAATATGTGATCTAAGTACATAAAACTGAACCTCTTCAAGTAATTGCTTATTATCTTTCAACAAATTTTCACCCACCTTCTCCACGTAATTCGATAGTGGGTTTCCAAAAAGAACTTGACCGCTGCTCAATAACTGATCTTCAAAAAAACTCACCTCTACGGCATGCAATTCTTCCGTTCTGCGCTCTCTACCTGTTACTCCAGTATTTTGAATTTGATTCATCGCATCAATGGCCTTTTTACTGCTTAAACTTCTCAGGTTTACCGGCAAATCTCCTTCACAATAAATGGGCTTGTAGTTATTGAAATCAACTTTATCCAATTGAGCCAAAACAAGGCTGGGCGACGTTATATACAGTAATGCACAAAACTTAACTATCCAATATCTCAAAATCCGTTTCGCCATTGATTGATGTAAATGAATCATAATCATAAATCTAAAAACAAAAATGCGGATAAATCCGCATTTTCGACTAACTAACCTATTATAATTTTAAACAATTAAAAGAAATCCCTCACTCGATCAAAAAAACTTTTATCCTTCTCATCGGGCTTAAAATTTTTACTTTCTTGCAATTTCAACAATATTTCTTTCTCCTCCGAACTCACTTTCGTAGGTATAAACACATTGATTACCACTAACTGATCACCTGTACCATAACCATTCAAATCCGGAAAACCTTTGCCTTTTAAACGCAAAACCTTACCGTTTTGAGTTCCAGGCTCTACTTTAATCTTCGCTTTTCCATCCAACGTGGGTACTTCAATCTGTGCCCCCAAAACCGCTTCTGGCACACTTAACCACAAAGTGTATATCACATTATTATTATCTCTCCTGAGTTCCTCATGGGCTATTTCCTCCACCAACACAATCAAATCTCCCGCAGCTCCACCTGCAGGGCCATCGTTTCCTTTTCCTTGGATACTTAATTGCATTCCATCAGCAACACCACCAGGTATTTTTAGTGTAGTTTCAAATTCCTCAGGGATTAAACCTTGTTCATTGGCTTCCTTGGGCTTACTTTCTATCACTTGACCCAATCCTTGACAAACCGGACATGCACTCTGTGTGGCCATCTGACCCAAGAATGTATTGGTTACTTGTTTTACAACACCCGATCCATTACAGTGTTTACAAGAACTAAACTTTACATCCTTGGCCACCACCATTCGGCGATACTTTACTTTCTTTTCAACACCGCTTCGCATCTCTTCCAATGTCAACTTGAGTTTGATGCGAATATTCGTTCCTACTGTCCGGCGATTGCGTCCACGTCCACCGCCACCTCCACCAAAAAACGACCCGAAAATGCTATCATCCCCAAAAACATCCCCAAACTGACTAAAAATATCATCCATGGAGAATCCTCCGCCTCCATAACCACTTGCACCACCCATTCCGGCATGACCAAACTGATCATACCTGCGGCGCTTTTCATCATTGCTCAATACATCATAGGCTTCTGCGGCCTCTTTGAAGTTTTCCTCAGCTTCTTTATCACCTGGATTTTTATCCGGATGATATTTTATGGCCAACTTTCTGTATGCCTTCTTTAACTCATCCGCAGTGGCGTTCTTAGAAACACCCAATATATCATAGTAATCGCGCTTGCTCATCTTTTATTAATTAATTACCTACTATTACTTTAGCAAAACGCAACACCTTATCATTCAGATAATACCCCTTTTCAACTTCGTCAATGACTTTTCCAACCAAATCTGGACTCGGAGCCGCAAATTGCGTAACCGCTTCATGCAACTCAGCATCAAATTTCTCGCCAATTGCTGTCATGGGCTTCAATCCTTTCCTCTCCAAAATTCCATAGAACTTCTTATATACCAAATCCATACCTTCTAGTGCGGACTTATTTTCCTCACTACCCTGCAGCGCTTTGATTGCACGTTCCATATCATCAACAACCGGCAATAAACTCTCAATAATCTCTTTGCTGGAATTTTGAATCAAATCTAAACGCTCTTTAGCAGTTCTGCGTCGGAAATTTTCAAATTCACTATACAGTCGAATGTACTTTTCACGCTCCAATTGAACAGAATCTGCAACAGAATCATTCCCGTTAGTTTTACCCGCAATTTCTTCGCTTAATATTTCATCCACTTGATTTGTTTCTTCCATTTCGGGGGATGTGTTGGTTGCTTCGGGAGATTCGCTCGCTGCTGACTCTTTTTCGTTAGAATTCAAATTGTTTTCGTTCACATTTTCTGTATCGTACTCGTTCATGGTCATATAATTTCAGGTTTCAATGGTATCTTTTTAAAAAATCTCGTTAAACACAAAAGTTCTTTCTTCCTGTAATTCACACGAAGTTTAATTTCTTTTTGTGTTGCAAATTTACAACTATCAAACTCCTTGCCATGAAAAAAATGATGCCAACTTGTCATAAGTTTTTCATCCTGTTGGTAGTCACAACTGAACTTTTGTCCTTAATTTTGAACTATGTTTACTGGAATAGTCGAAACTGTGTC
>CAZQFZ010000047.1:2541-6928 GCA_964592635.1 uncultured Rhizobium sp. | reverse complement strand
TTTTTTAATATTTTTTTATTCTTGTTTTTTGACACAATTTATTTTTTTTCATTTTTTTTTAACTTTTTTTACTGTAATATTCTAATCTGTGTCAGTTGTAAGAAAAATCAACGACTCTGGAACCAATAAAAATTTCATCCTAGAATGCCCAATAGCGAGTGAATTTAAGATTGACCAAAGTCTATCACACGACGGTGTTTGTTTAACTGTAACCGACATAAATTACAACAAAAACGAGTACACAGTTACTGCAATTCAAGAAACATTGAATCGCACCAATCTCGCACAATGGGAAATCGGAAAAAGTGTAAATTTAGAGCGTTGTATGCCGAGCAATGGTCGTTTTGATGGTCATATAGTTCAAGGACACGTTGATTGTACGGGAATTGTAGATAAAATTGAGGACCGTAATGGGTCATTTCACATATACATTTCGCACCCTGCAAATGCAGGAATTACCGTTGAAAAAGGCAGTGTAACACTCAATGGAATCAGTCTAACGATTGTACAATCATCTCAAACTGGTTTTAGTGTTGCTATAATCCCCTACACCTGGCAAAACACCAATCTTCATGAGTTAAAAACCAGCGATCTGGTCAATATCGAATTTGATATAATTGGCAAATACCTTCAGAAAATGAATGCCATCAAGACCCAATCACACTAAATTTGACTAATTCTAAATAGCCAACCACAAAAAATCAACGAACAATTGTGACTCGGAATTGTTAAATTTGCAAAATTCAAAACAACACAAAGCAATAATATGGGAGTTATGTCATTCTTGTTTTCATCCAGTTTAGGTAGGAAACTTGTTATGGCGGTGACGGGGGTATCATTGATCGCCTTCTTATTGGTTCACTGCTTAATTAATGCCACCGTTTTCTTTAACGATGGAGGTAAAACATTTAACTATGCTGCGCGTTTCATGGCTGAAAATTGGTTAATCCGTACAACAGAAATTTTTCTATTTATCGGATTATTACTGCATATCGGTCAAGGTATTTGGTTGGTATTCGACAACCGCGCTAAACGTCAAGCAAAATATGCCAAATCGGCAGGTTCAGCCAACAGTAAATGGTATTCCAGAAGCATGGGGTTATTGGGTACACTAATCTTGATTTTCTTGGTTTTGCACTTAAAACACTTCTGGGTTGTAAGTCGCTTCGGCATACCAACACATCTGAACGACATATCCTATCCAGCGAGTCATACTGGAACGCAAGCGGTAGAGGTGATCGAAAACCTGTTCTACGAAATGGTTATAGTTTTCCAAGATCCTATCGCTGTAATTGTTTACGTATTGGGTTGTATTTCTTTAGCTTATCACTTGTTGCATGGATTTGGAAGCGCATTCCAAACATTGGGCATCAATCACAAATCATACACCCCTTTGATTTCAAGCATAGGAACTGCATTTTCAATCATTATTCCATTGATATTTGCCGCTATTCCAGTTGTAATGTATTTGGGAATTATTAAATAATCATAACAATTTAAAAACGTGAGTATGAAATTAGATTCTAAAATTCCACAAGGGTCCATCAACGAAAAATGGACCAAATATAAAAGTTCTGTACCCTTGGTAAACCCTGCTAACAAAAGACATCTGAACGTTATCGTTGTTGGTACGGGGTTAGCCGGTGCTTCAGCAGCAGCTACTCTTGCAGAAATGGGATACAAAGTATCTGCATTCTGTTTCCAAGATTCTCCCAGAAGAGCTCACTCCATTGCAGCGCAAGGAGGTATAAATGCAGCAAAAAATTATCAAAACGACGGCGATAGCGTTTTTCGCTTGTTTTACGACACCATCAAAGGGGGTGATTACAGAGCGCGCGAGGCTAATGTTCACCGCTTAGCAGAAGTTTCTACCAGCATTATTGACCAATGCGTTGCTCAAGGTGTTCCTTTCGCACGTGAATATGGTGGAACACTTTCCAACCGTTCTTTTGGTGGAACCCAGGTTCAACGTACATTCTACGCTGCTGGACAAACTGGCCAACAACTTCTATTGGGTGCATACTCTGCTTTGGAACGTCAAGTGGGTTTGGGTAACGTAAAAATGTACTCCAGACATGAAATGATTGAAGTAGTGAAAATTGACGGTAAAGCTCGTGGAATTATTGCACGCAACTTGGTTACCGGAAAGTTAGAACGTCATTTCGGACACGCTGTATTACTCTGTACCGGCGGTTACGGTAACGTTTTTTACCTAAGCACTAACGCTATGGGAAGTAATGTAACTGCTGCTTGGAAAGCACACAAAGCAGGAGCTTACTTCGGTAATCCATGTTTTACTCAAATTCACCCAACTTGTATTCCTGTTTCTGGACATTACCAATCAAAATTGACTTTGATGAGTGAGTCTTTGAGAAACGACGGTCGTATTTGGGTCCCCAAAAAACAAGGAGACACACGTCATCCAAACGAAATTCCCGAAGATGAAAGAGATTACTATTTGGAAAGAAGATACCCTGCTTTTGGCAACTTAGTTCCTCGTGATATCGCTAGCCGAGCTGCTAAAGAGCGTTGCGATGCGGGTTACGGAGTTGGTCCAAGTAAAATGGCAGTTTATTTGGATTTCAAATACAACATGATCAACAAATACGGTCGTGCAGAAGCTTCAAAAAGAGGTATCGCCAATCCAGACGAAGCAACTCTTTTGGAATTAGGTAAAGAAATCATCAAAGGACAATACGGTAACTTGTTTGACATGTACAAACAGATCACCGATGAAAATCCATACGAAGTACCAATGAGAATTTACCCTGCAGTTCACTACACCATGGGTGGATTGTGGGTAGATTATGAATTAATGACCACAGTTCCAGGTTTATATGCATTAGGGGAAGCTAATTTCTCTGATCACGGTGCGAATCGATTGGGTGCATCTGCATTGATGCAAGGTTTGGCAGATGGTTATTTTGTTATTCCTTACACTATTGGAAACTATTTGAGTAAAGAAATTCATACCAAACCCATCCCAACTGATCACGAAGCCTTTGATCAAGCTGAAAAGAAAGCAGCCGAGCGTATTAATATGTTCTTGAACATCAATGGAAAACGTTCCGTTGAAAGCTACCACAGAGAATTGGGTAAAATCATGTGGGACAAATGCGGTATGGCTAGAAACGAAAAAGGTTTGAATGAAGCCATCAACGAAATTCGTTCTTTGCGTGAAGATTTCTACAAAAATGTTCGTGTACCAGGAACCGCCGATGAATTTAATCCTGAATTGGATAAAGCGGGTCGTGTTGCAGACTTCCTAGAACTAGGTGAACTAATGTGTCTAGATGCGTTGAATCGCAATGAAAGTTGTGGAGGTCACTTCCGTGAAGAATTCCAAACCGAAGAAGGCGAAGCTTTACGCGATGATGATAATTACTTAGCTGTTTTTGCTTGGGAATCAAAAGGTGAAAACCAGTGGGAATTACACCGTGAAGAATTAAACTACGAAAATATTAAAATCCAACAAAGAAGTTACAAATAAGCCAATATGGGACAATCAATGAGAATCAACTTACAAGTTTGGCGTCAGCGAAATGAATCAGCTCAAGGCCAATTTGAAACATACAATGTAGAAACCAATCCAGATATGAGCTTCTTAGAAATGTTCGATGTTTTAAACGAACAATTAATCGAAGAAGGCAAAGAACCCGTTGCTTTTGATCACGACTGCCGCGAAGGTATTTGTGGAATGTGCAGCATGGTAATTAATGGTCGTCCACATGGACCAAAACAAGGAATTACTACCTGCCAATTACATATGCGTAGCTTCCAAAATGGTGATACCATTGTAGTAGAACCTTGGAGAGCCAATGCATTTCCTGTAATCAAAGATTTGAGTGTAAATCGTTCTTCTTTCGATAGAATCATTGCAGCCGGTGGTTTCGTTTCTGTAAACACAGGTAACGCGGTGGATGCTAACAGTGTTTTAATTTCAAAAGAAATCGCAGATGAAGCATTTGAAGCAGCTACTTGTATTGGTTGTGGAGCATGTGTGAGTGCATGTAAAAATGCTTCCGCAATGCTTTTTGTTGGAGCTAAAGTATCTCAATTAAGTTTATTGCCTCAAGGTCAACCTGAAAGAGAAACTCGCGTTGTTGCAATGGTTAATCAGATGGATGCCGAAGGATTTGGAGCTTGCACTAATACGGGTGCTTGTGCCGCTGAATGTCCTAAGCAAATTCCACTATCTGTAATTGCGAATTTGAACCGCGAATACTACAAAGCAAAATTAAACGGTAAGTAATCGTTTAAGTGTTTTAGATTTTAAGAAAATCAAGACATAAAAAGCCGTCTCGTTATCCAAGCGAGGCGGTTTTTTTATGTCTTGGCCGATTAATTTAATAAAAATACAATACTCAATCAATTCAATACGAACTCA
>CAZQFZ010000047.1:0-2441 GCA_964592635.1 uncultured Rhizobium sp. | reverse complement strand
ACTCAATCAATTCAATACGAACTCAGCGGATATTTAAATCCAAGATCGAGCATACCTTGTGCACCCCATGCGGTTTGAACACCTTGATGATTAGGTAATAATGCCATCTGTAAACGTGGGTGAACCACTAATTTCATTTTTTCAGATAATCCGTACTCCAATCGCATTCCTATACCCACAAATGCATTAAAAGGCAAATTATTCACTCGATTCACTTTTATACCATCATTGGGTAATGTTTGCAATGTGTAATCATATACATTAACCAATTGCCCTTCTTCCAATGAAAAACCCTGGGTTTTAATTCTCACATCATCATAAATTAGAAATGCTGGCGATGCGGAAGCCGTAAAAAACAATTGCGAATTCTCAATTCGTAAATTTAAACCATCAATACGCTTCATGTACTGTAAATCTGCAACAATATAACGCTGCCTAAATTGATACAACATTCTTTGCGTAGGACCTACCGACAGCTGGGCATAAACCGCTAAATCAGGGTGAGGTTGATAATTAAACATGTTATTGATTTTTTCTCGAGTAAAACCCCATTGCTGCAATCCCACAGATACTGAAAAAATACGAGAATTGGTTTGTTTGAACACCAATCCAGCAGAAAAGGAAAGAGTTTGATAACCTATATCACTAGAGCGAAAAGAGTCTTTCAACTGCTGCTCTGAAAAACTAGGCAATCCTTTTGAACCAGCAAATGGAGTAACACTCCCAAGAAAACGATGCGAATACACGGGTGCTACTTTCACATCAGCATATCGCTCCCATCTCAAACCTTGAGAAAAAATATCCCCCGAAAAAAAGCAAAAACAAATCAAAACTAAATTTATACTCGTGTTTCTCATAGTCAACTACAATCTTAACCTTATTAATTTATTATTCAAAAACAGTCAATACTTTTACGCGACGATAAAAACGCCAAACACCCAGTACAGATGCAATAAACAAACCTATGGTAAATCCAGTCCAAATGCCGTAAACTTCTTGTCCAAGAACTTCGCCTAAATAATACGACAACGGCAAGGAAACCAACCAATATGAAATAATGGAAATAATACTGGCCCAAACCACGTCTTTTATTCCCCGTAATAATCCCATTGCACCGGCTTGTATTCCATCCGATAATTGAAATAGAGCCGCCAAGAAAAACAAAGGTAGTATAAAGGTTATTACTTCTGAATCGGCTTTATACAATCGGGCAATTTGCTCATTGAATATAATAAAACCAGCGGCATTCAAGATTTCAAAAACACCCAATAAAAAGAATGTTACATGGGCAACACGGCGTATTTTAAAACGATTTTGCTCACCGTAACCGTTTCCGGCCATGATACTTCCAGCCATGGCAATACCACTTGCCACCATATATGTAAATGAAGCAGCACTCAATGCCATAGCATGCGCCGCTAATTGTGCTTCACCATACCAACCTACCATGACACCAGAAAAGGCAAAACAAGCCCACTCAGCAAATGTTTGCAATCCAAGTGGGAACCCAATTTTCCAAATTGCGAATGACTCGGTCCAAATTTCCCGAAATTTCGGCATCAATTTGGGCAAATACGATTGCATTAATTTGGAATAACGAACATACCAAATTCCTGACAATGCCATAGCAATGCGAGAAAAAAGGGTTGCCCATGCAGCTCCTTCGTAACCCAGCTGAGGAAAACCCCAGTTTCCATAAATCAATAACCAATTCAAGAAAACATTAAGTAATAATCCCCCAATAGTAATAAACATAGACACTTTTGTATGTCCCAATCCGTCCGTAAACTGTCGCGATGTCAAAAAAAACAGCATCGGAAGAATGGACCACGCTACAATTTTCAAAAAACGCGTTGCAATTTCATTCACGCTATCGGTTTGTTTAAGCCAATGAAAATTTGAAATCAACACCCACAATATAATCAGTTGAAACACAAACAGAATGAGACTTACCAATAATCCGGCTCTGTAAGTAATAAATCCTTTTTCTGGCTTACCTTCGCCTACTTTAATACTCACTAAAGTACTTACAGCAAACAAGATACCGAAAGTCAATCCACTTAGCATAAAGAAAATGTTATTCGCCTGATTCACTCCTGCCAATGCTTCTTTTCCTAAACCACCAACCATAATGGTATCAGCAACACCCATTAATGTAATACCCAATTGGCCTAAAATAATGGGGTACGACAATTTTAAAATTTCTACAATCTCAGTGCGGTAGGAACGAACAAAACGAAGCATCTTACTAAAAATCTCGCAAAAATAGGTGAATTAACCCTCAATCGGTTTTAAATTAGTACGAATCCCATTGTAATTGCATTAAATCATATAAAAAGGCAATTTATGTTTTGTAACTTTGCAGTTATGATTGACGTATTGTGGGAAGATAACCATCTGATAATTGTAAATAAGCCTGCTGGAGTTCCCACACAAGGCGA
>CAZQFZ010000046.1:7013-19974 GCA_964592635.1 uncultured Rhizobium sp. | reverse complement strand
TTTTCCAGAGAAGTTAGATAAGAATGATCCGTTGGTAAAACAACCCGAAGTAAAAGATGGTTTAACCATCATTCTTACCGCAAATAATAGAGTTTTCCACTATTCCGGGGGATTAAAAAACGAAACCGAGATCGAGGAAACCGACTTTACTAAAAACGGTCTGCGAAAAGTATTAATTGAACGGAATCGTTCTCTGATTGAAAAACTTAAAGTACTTCAAGAGGAAATGAGCAAAATAGCAGAAGGTGATACCGCCAAGAAAAATGCTGTAGAACGCAAAGTAAAACAGGCAACTACTGAATCGAAATTGGTCATTCTTGTTAAACACGATAAAGAAGCTACATACGAAAACGTCATTGATGTGATGGATGAGTTTCTGATTACTCAAGTTGCAAAATACTTTATCGTGGAAGAAGAATTAGCACCTCTGGAAAAGAAGAAAATTGATGAAAAACTAAAATCTTAAGGTTATGGCAGAATCCATTTTTTCAAAAGTATTCAATAATTGGAACCTCCCAGAGTCTGAATCCAGATTGGATTTAGTTTTTGGAGATCGTTTCAAGGATTACGGCGCCTATCAAATTCGAAAGAATTTTAGACGTACACAAGCTCTGGCAACTATTGTCGCAGCAGGATTTGCTATTTTCATTTCGGCACTGCCTTCCATCATCGAAGGCCTAGGAAAAGAAGACGCTACCCCGAAGAAAACAATTAAAATTGTTACGGAATTAGACGATATCGAAGAACCCGAAAAGGAAGACGAAAAACCCAAAGATCCTCCTAAACTACAGGAACCTGAACCCGTAGCATCTACTCAGTACGTTACACCTAAAATTAACGAGAACGCTGCTAAAGACGATGATATTGCTCCGCCAGAATTTATTGCCAATACCGGTAAAAAAACGGTGGCTGGTAGTACCGACCCTACTTTACCTGATCTAGGCAATGATGGTGGAGGTGGACCAATTACATCCGGGGGCGGTGACGGTCCTGTTGCTGATGTACAAGTAAAAGCATCTTACCCTGGTGGGGAAGCAGCTTTCCGCGATTATGTGGCCAGTACATTTCAATATCCAGTTCGATGTCAAGATGAAGGAATCAATGGCTCTGTAATTTTGCGTTTTATCGTAGATAAAACAGGTAAAATTTCCAACATTCAAGTGGTTGAAGAAACCAAAAGTTGCCCTGAATTTACAGAAGAAGCTAAGCGTGTGTTAAAATCATCTAAACGGTGGATTCCTGGACAAAATAAAGGCCAATTCGTGGTATCTTGGAGAGAAATTCCTATCAGATTGTCGGTGGAGTAATTTCCGCAATACCCAATATTTCGAATTCATAGAATCACGTTTTTATAAAAGCTGCCCCCAAGGGTAGCTTTTATTTTTATTTAAATTTGAATTTCATCAGTACTTTTGATGTCGGCAATATGATTGATTCCCAACAAAACTCTGCATTGGTTATTCAGCAACTACTTATTCAAGCTGGTGGTAATTCTTTACTACAGTTAGACAAACTAATCTGTAATAGAGGAAGTATTCATGCAATTATAGGAGAAAGTGGATCGGGTAAATCATTGTTATTGAAAAGCTTAATGGGTTTGTTGAAATCCAATTTAACTTTATCGGGAAATGCTTTTCTGATGGATTCAACAGATACAAAATCGAGTATTGATTTATACAAGATTCCACCTAGTGATTGGTTTAAATATCGAGGAAACCTTTTGGGTATGATTTTTCAAGAACCTATGAGTGCCTTGAACCCTCAATTGACCTGTGGTGAACAGTTGCAAGAGGCATGGAACATTCATTGTGAACAGTCACAACAAGATTCCAAAATTGAAATTTTTCACAAACTCCAAGACATGGGTTTGGGTGAAATTCAAGAAAGAATTTATCAATCCTATCCTCATGAACTAAGCGGTGGACAACGTCAGAGGGTAATGATAGCAATGGCAACATTGCATAATCCTCAATTTATTTTAGCTGATGAACCCACCACCGCTTTGGATTATTTTTCTCGTAAACAAGTGATGCTAGATTTTACCCAATTAGCTAAAAAATTAGGGTCAACCGTGATTTGGGTTAGTCATGAACTTGATTTAGTAAGTGAATTTGCCGAATACATAACTGTATTGAGAAAAGGAAATTTTGTGCAATACGGAACAACCCAACAGGTGTTGGTGGATGAACCCAGTGGTTATGTAAAAGAATTATTGGATGCCGTTCCAAAACCTAAAAAAAAGTTAAAACCAACCACTGAGATAAGAATTTCTATTCAGAATCTAAGCAAATCCTACAAGCAAAAAGGGAAATCCGTTCTTGCTTTGAACGATTTTTCGATTTCACTTTCTGATGGACAAACGTTAGCCGTAGTGGGTACTTCAGGTTCAGGTAAGTCAACCTTGGCAAAATTGTTGGTGGCATTGGAACTTCCAGATAAAGGGAGAATTGAAATTGATGGTCAACGCATCCCCAAAAATCCACCAACTGGCGTCCAAATGGTTTTTCAAGATCCGTATAGTTCTTTGAATCGACGTCAAACATCGGTTGAAACTATCGTTGAAATTTTGAAACGTACTCAAAAAGACCTTACAAAAATAGAGCTCTACGATAAAGCAAAACACATTTTATCGACTGTGGGATTCGATTCAATTTTATTTGATAAAAAGCCGGATCAAATGAGTGGTGGTCAGAGGCAGAGGTTGTGTATTGCAAAAGCGTTGGCTAACGAACCTAAAATTTTGATTCTTGATGAAGCCGTTGCGGCATTAGATCCTTTAATTCAAAAACAAGTATTGGATTTATTGATAGAACTGCAAGAAAAGAAGGGATTGATTTACATTTTTATTACGCATAATTTGGATGTGGCTAAATTTATGGCAGATGTTTGGTGCTATTTGGAAAAAGGCAATCTGAGTCCCTTGCCCTCGGAGGTATCTGATCATTGAGTCGTTTAAATTGTACGTTTAATTCATATCCCGTATTTCTGTGGATATCTGTGAGAATATAAGTGTGTTTTGTCCGTTAAATTTGAAAATATGATACAAGCAGGATTGGTATTTACTATTTTGTTGATAGGGTTTGCGCAAAGCGGTAATTCGCAAGTTGTCAATGCAGGAACAAACAGTTCTGCGGTTGAGTCGAATATTCCTAAAACCGACACATTAAGAACAAAGGGTACCTACATTGTAAAAAAAGGAGAGAATCTATATCGAATTGCTCGCGATTTTAATATGACCGTGGGCGAATTGAAGGAATTGAATCCAGGAGTAGATGTTTTACGCCCAGGAATGAAGTTGAAAGTGATTCGAACCAATATCATTCAAGCCAAAAATGCCGAAGCAAATACCCAGCAAGAAGATTTAATTAAAACCAAACATGTAGTTCAAAAAGGGGAATCACTGTATTCTATAGCAAAAAAATACAACACCAAAGTATCAGTAATTCGTGAATTGAATGAACTAGTTGGCAATGATTTGAAACTGGGTCAGGAGTTGTGGGTGCCAGGCGTAAATCCAATTTCGGTGCCAGCTGCGCCAACCGATGTGCCGAATAATGCATCCCCCGTAAAAACACCTAACAATCCAAATGAATCAGTAAAAGCCACCCCCACCAAGGTATTTTCCAACGGTGGCGATAAGTCTAAAACTGAAGTTAAAACAGAAATAGTTCCAGAGTCAACACCATCGAACAAAAGTAATGCTGAACCTGGAAAGGGTGATGGTAAGGGACAAAATTCTTCCAAGGTGGAACTTCCCAACAAAGAAGGGGGAGTTATTGAAGCAGGTGCTCAAGGTAGTCGCTTAAAATACACTGAAAAAGAAGCTACTTACACCGCTAAATGGGATATGGAGTTAAGCAAAGGTGAAATGACCAGGGCGTTTATTTGGATTTCTGAATTGAAGAAGAATCAAATTGTAGCAGTAATAAATCCCAATACAAATCAAGTGGTATATGCAGTTTGTCAGGGCAAACCCGCGTACAAAAACACATCTGTGGTGCAAATTACACCCTACTTGGCCGAAAAGTTGGGAATTACGGAGCCATCAGCGCAGGTGAGAGTGCGTTATGCCGTACCTAAATAGCATTTCTCGTTCTACTACAACATCACTCCAATTTCCACCAAAGGCAAATCGATTGAGATTAAATCCACATGCGATTAAATAAAATAATCACCGGACTGTTTGCCTTATCGATGCTCAGTTTACACGTGTCGCCCGCATTAGCATCCATTTCTATGGGATTGCTATTCTTGGTTTCAATTGTACATATTTTCGGTATCAGATTAAAACAACATCACGGTTCACAAATTGAGCAGAAAATTTCATTCTCCGTTCTGCTTTCCGTGATTCTGATTTCTGTTATGTTGGGACTTGAGTGGTATCATGGTTGTGGATTTACCACGTCAAAGACATTCAAGAATTATGTACCCCTATTCTTCTTGCCTTTTATATCATTGCTTTTTGATGCAAAACAGGGATTGGATATAAAGTCGGAATTATCGTGGTTGCGACCGACCTTAAACATCCCACTTATTTGGATTATTCTTGGCAGTTCAATGGAATATGCGTCGCATCATTCATTTTATTCTGAAATGATATTGGAATCCAAGCCAATGCCCCTGTTTTCAAGGGTATATCATATTGAATTTAGTTTGATTTTGGCCATGCAATTATTATTTACAATTTGTATTTATAAAAATCAATGGTACAATTCTGATCGCCGCTGGATGATTCATATCGAGTTGATTTTGTTGTTTTTGGGATTGCATTTTCTATCGGCTAGAACCGGCTTGATTTCCTTTTGGATCGGTACTTTAGTTTTGTTTTTTGGGGATATTCGTTCGGTTTCAATCAAATGGTATATACTTGGAATAGTGGTGTTATCAACTTTAATTTTTTCGGTTTCAAGTATCCGAAATCGATTGATTAATACGTGGGAAGATTTAAGTGCTGTTGTTCATGGTGAAGATTTGAATCATAAGAGTTTTGGACAGAGGTGGGAATCCTGGAAGGCAGGGGTTTATTTGATAAATGAACATCCACTTTGGGGTGTTGGTCCTTGTCATTTTGAAGAATTGCATCAACAAGCGTACGTAGAAATCAAATCTGCATTAAGAGCAGATAATCGAATAGGCCCCCACAATCAATGGATACAATGGATAGCTGAATATGGTTGGTGCACAATTGTATTGATAGTTGTATATTTGCATCAAGTTTTTCGGATATCCCAACGCCGAAAGTCTCAAGTTCTTTCAATCGTCGATTTACAGAATCAACATCATTTAGAAACTAATTCCAATTCTCAGGGAGTTGAGTCAGAGAGTTTAACATTAAACGGTGATGGAAATCCTATTCAGGCTATGGTATATGGTTTGGTAGCATGTTTGGTGGTAGCGTCTATGTTTGAAAGCATTTTAGAACGGCAGGCGGGTATGTGGATGTTAATATTTGCAGTAGCGATAAAAAATATCCCGAAAAAATAAACTTAATTTTTAATCCTTTTTGATAATTAGAATTGTTTCACTATATTTGCAACCCCAAAAACTATGTCTAGAGTTTGTGATTTAACTGGTAAAAAAGCGTTAAAAGGTAATCGCGTATCTCACTCGAATAAGAAAACCAAGCGTAGATTCTATCCGAATTTACAGACGAAGAAATTCTTCATCGAGGAGACTGGTGAGTGGATTACATTGAAAGTATCTACAAGCACCATCAAAACCATTGATAAAAAAGGCGTAGCAGCCTGTTTGAATAACCTGTTTAAGAAAGGAAAAATCTAATCATGGCAAAAAAAGGCAATCGCGTTCAAGTAATATTGGAATGCACAGAGCAAAAAGGTAGCGGTGTAGCTGGCATGAGCCGATACATCACCACCAAAAATAAGAAAAATACCACTCAGCGTATTGAATTAAAAAAGTACAACCCTTACATGCGTAAGGTAACACTTCATAAGGAGATCAAATAATGGCTAAGAAAGTAGTTGCAACATTGAAAAAAGAGGGTGGTGTGGAAATGGTAAAAGTTATCCGCACTATCAAATCCCCCAAATCAGGTGCTTACACCTTTAAAGAAGAAATTGTAACAGCTGACCGTGTAAAAGACGTTTTAGCCAAGGGTTAATCACAACGATATTCTTGAAAAAGCCCCGAATGGGGCTTTTTTTATACCCAAAATCCAAACAACTTTGTTATCTATTATATGTTCAATTGGTTCAAAAAGAAATCCAACGCAAATCCAGATGAAATTGATCAAACGCGACAAGCGCTCGACAAAACTCGAACTGGATTTTTGAGTAAATTGGGTCGATTAATTACAGGTAAAAATAAAATCGATTCCGAGTTTCTCGATGAACTCGAAGAAGCATTATTAACCTCAGATGTTGGTGTTGAAACTTCCGTTGCCATTATCGAAAAAATGGAAGCTAGAGCCAAAAATGAAGGATTTGAAAATCCCGACGACCTAAATCGATGGTTAGCCGAAATTACCGATGAAATTATGCCTGAAATCCCCCAAAACCTCGGAAAAGATTTTCAGCTCGATGGTATCAAAAAACCCTATGTTGTTTTGGTAGTTGGTGTGAATGGTGTTGGAAAAACCACCACCATTGGTAAAATGGCCTATCGATACGCCCAAAATGGCTTAAAAGTAGTTTTGGGTGCCGCAGATACCTTCAGAGCA
Organism: uncultured Rhizobium sp.; assembly: GCA_964592635.1. GTDB lineage: Bacteria > Bacteroidota > Bacteroidia > NS11-12g > UBA955 > VMCP01. The sequence continues at coordinate 13,295 of CAZQFZ010000046.1, read as the reverse complement.
GCTGCCGTTGATCAATTGCATATTTGGAAAGATCGCGCTGGTGTAGAAATCGTGTCACACGGTATGAATGCCGATCCAGCAGCCGTAGCATTCGATGCCGTTAAAAAAGGGGTAGAGCAAAATGCAGATGTTATTATTATCGACACAGCAGGTCGTTTGCATAACAAGGTGGGACTCATGAACGAATTGGCCAAAATTAAGCGAGTTATTCAGCGTTTTAAGTCTGATGCACCCAATGAAGTGATTTTAGTAATCGATGCAACCACCGGCCAAAACGCCTTTGAACAAGCTCGCGAATTCACCAATGCTACACAGGTAAATGCATTAGCAGTAACCAAACTCGATGGAACAGCGAAGGGCGGTGTTGTTATTGGTGTTAGCCACGAATTCAATATACCCGTTAAATACATAGGTCTCGGCGAAAAAGCAGAAGATCTTAAATTATTCGATAAACCCAGTTTTATTCATTCCATTTTCTCTGTATGAGAACCAAAAGTATAAATACACCCAAAGTCAATGTAATTACCCTAGGTTGCAGCAAAAATGTTGTTGATTCAGAAGTATTAATGGCTCAATTAAAAGCCAATGAATTCGACGTACAACACGAAAACAACCAAGACGATTCTGATATTGTAATCATCAATACCTGCGGGTTTATTGAAAATGCAAAACAGGAAAGCATCGATACCATTCTTCGTTTTGCAGAAGCTAAAGCCAACGGACAACTCGAAAAACTCTATGTTACCGGCTGTTTGTCTCATCGCTACAAAGACGATTTAATGTCCGAAATTCCAGAGGTTGACGCTTGGTTTGGAACCTTGGAACTGCCTAATCTGTTGAAAACTGTTGGTGCTGATTACAAGCATCAACTCCTTGGAGAGCGATTGCAAACCACTCCTAAACACTATGCTTATGTGAAAATTTCTGAAGGATGCAACCGACCTTGCTCTTTTTGCGCCATTCCATTGATGCGTGGCAATCATGTGAGTAAATCCATCGAAGCTTTAGAGCAGGAAGTGCAAAATTTAGTAAAAAATGGCACAAAGGAAATTATGCTGATTGCACAAGATTCTACCTATTACGGTTTAGACTTGTATGGTGAACGTAAATTAGCCGAGTTAATGTCGCGCTTGGCGGATATAAAGGAATTGGAATGGATTCGATTGCATTATGCTTATCCATCACAGTTTCCTATGGATGTTCTCAAGGTAATGGCAGAGCGACCCAATATTGCGAAGTACTTGGATATGCCAATTCAGCATATTACCGATAATGTGTTGAAAACCATGCGTCGCGGAATTACAAAACGTCGTACTATGGAATTAATTCAACAAATTCGTGAACAAGTTCCTGGTATTGCGCTAAGAACTACCGTATTGGTTGGACATCCGGGTGAAGCAGAAGAAGATATAAACGAATTATTAGAAGCACTTCAAGAGTTGAAGTTTGAGCGTTTAGGTGTGTTTACCTATTCTCATGAAGATAATACGCATGCCTATTCTTTAGTAGATTCTCTTTCGGAGGAAGAAAAACAGGAACGTGCAAATCGTGTAATGGAGCAACAAATGGATATTAGTTACCAGTTTAACCAATCGTTGGTGGGTACGGTTCAGAAAGTGTTGTTTGATCGTATAGAGAATGATCATTTTGTGGGTAGAACCCAGTTTGATTCACCGGAAGTGGATAATGAAGTTTGGGTGCCCATAAATAGTAATTATGTGAGAATGGGAGATTTTGCACAGGTTAAAATTGTAGCCGCTTCACATTACGATTTAACCGGAGAATTAATAACTCAATAAAATCAATGATTCGAATTCAAAAAAGCTTCACTCCCGGAGGATTTCGAGACAACGAACTGCAAAAATGGGCTTGGGAGCATTTTGAGTCAATTAATTGTATTCCGAATTTAGGAATCAAATCCGATTTATTGCCGGTTATTCAACAAAGTATTGATAATTTTACTCCTGAAAAACGTACCTTATTACACAAGGCACTTACCAAACAGTACAGTCATCTAGGTGCAGAAAAAATATCCCCCGAAACCCAAGAAAACTTGGATGCATTGCTGCATTCCAATAGTGTAACGGTGGTTACGGGACAACAGATTCACCCTTTTTTAGGTCCCGTTTTCGTTTGGAATAAAATTATTTCTACTTTACAAACCGCTCAAGAAATTAATCGAAAACATCCTGAATTTAAAGCAATTCCGGTGTTTTGGATGGCAACGGAAGACCATGATTTTAAGGAAATAGCGCGTATCCCATTTTTAAATAAAGAATATGTTTGGGAATATCCATTGAACATTCCTGGTGTTCCTGTGGGTCAATTGCCTACAATCGGATTGGTATCGATAATCGATCAAATGCAATCGGATTTCGCCCATGAACTCGCTTGGGTTGATTTTTTGGAGGGATGCAAATCGCATTATTTAAAACATACCAACTTAGCTGATGCCACGAGAAGTTTAATCAATGAATGGTTTGGTGATATGGGATTAATCGTTCTGGATCCAATGGATTCAGAATTTAAGACATTGGGATCAGCTGTATTTCATGGTGAAATAAACGGATCGAACTTTGACTTATTTGAAGAACAATTCCAAAAATTAAAATCCATTTCGGTTCAACCACCGGTTCATCATCGTCGAACGCACCTATTTTATTTTGAGAATTCGACAGAAGTTGAAATAGTCGAACCCGCTGAAACTGGAATTTCGGAAGTGAACAATGGAAAAAGTTCTACGAATGAAACTTCTGATTTACCGGATCAAGTTTATACTGAAACATCAGAAAATCAACAGAATAATAAAAACAACAGTAGATCTTGGGCTATTCGACGCAGGATTGATTATAAAAATAATCGATTTACGACTTTGGAATCCAATAAATCTTGGAGTGTAGAGGAGTTTACAAAAGAAATTCAATCGGATCCAGAACGATTCAGTCCGAATGTGATTTTAAGACCTGCATATCAGCAAGCTATTCTACCCAATGTGGTATATATTGCTGGTCCGGCAGAGTTTAGGTATTGGATGCAAGTGTCACCGGTTATTTCAAACAATGGATTAACTATTCCACGGTTACAACTTCGTTTGAGTTCAGCACTTATAACTGCTGCAACTCAGAAGAAATTGGATCAAATAGGCATTGTTCAAGAAGAGTTGTACTTAGAGGAATCGGAATTGGTAAAAATCATTACAGATTCATTTGAAAATGAGTTTGCATTGGATCATTCGTTAGAGCAATTGAGCCAACAAATGGAATTGGTTCGAAGTCAGTTGCATAGTATTGGTTATCCGAATTTAAAAGAAGTTAAAAAGGAGCAGGAGGAAATGTTAAAACGTCTTCGCCAAGCATCCAAAAGTTATAAAGCAGGTGAGTGGGGTGAAAATGATTTATCCAGAAAGTTAGCCAAGTTAAGACAGTTGAAAACGTCCGGTTTTGATTCCAAGAATCCTTGGGAGCGGACTACTTTCTTAATTGAACTGATGCTCAAATGGGGTTTTCGCTGGGGAAAAGAGTCTATTCCCCTGAATGAAATAGATGAATTCGTGTGGTTTTACCCCGAGAATTAAAATTATAAAAATTGACTGCATTTAAAATGCGGTATTATCGGATTATTGAGTATTTTTGGAATTCATTTATTTTACTTATATCAGAATAAGTGAAATTTATCAATATGCAAAATTTGAGTTTAGGAAAGAATATTTCTTCCTCCCTAGTAGTTTTTTTAGTGGCGCTACCATTATGTATGGGAGTTGCAATGGCATCAGGTGCTTCGGTTATTCAAGGTATTATGGCGGGAGTATTGGGAGGGATTGTAGTTGGAGCAATGAGTGGCAGTCATGTCAGCGTTTCGGGACCGGCAGCAGGTTTGATCGTAATTGTTGAAGGGGCATATAAAGATTTATCCACTTTGGGCCCGGAAAATGTGTATGCCATTTTTGGACTTATAGTAATGTTGGCCGGCGTTTTTCAATTAATCATTGGAATACTCAAGTGGGGAGTTATTGCTGATTTTATTCCGGTGTCTGTGGTAAAGGGGATGTTGGCTGCGATCGGTATAATGATGATTTTGAAACAGATTCCCCATTTAGTGGGATACGATAAAGTGGCTTTTGGAGATGAAGAGTTTATTCAAAAAGATGGACACAATACACTTTCAGAGCTTTTTTATGCCTTTCAAAAGGTTTCACCTACGGCCATATTAATAGGTATTTTGGGATTAATTATTCAATTCACTTGGGAATTACCTGCAATAAAGAAGAATAAAGTATTTCAATGGTTTCCGGCCCCTTTAATTGTGGTGGTGATGGGCGTATTGGTCAATCAAAGCATCATCCGTTTTGGCGATTCCAGTTGGGCGATCAAAGCCAAACACATGGTCAATGTGCCTATTTTGGGTGATGGAAGTATTCTTTCATCCATTCAAGGTCTCGGTAGTCAATTTTATAGCCCTAATTGGAATTCAATTGGCGAATTCATGGTTTGGAAGTTGGCGTTCATCATAGCATTAATTGCAAGTATTGAAACTCTATTGAGTTTGGAGGCGGGAGATAAAATAGATCCATTGAAACGCGTTTCGCCTCCAAATAAAGAACTAATTGCTCAGGGAATAGGTAATATGTTTGCTGGGCTCATTGGTGCATTGCCCATCACGGCAGTGATTGTAAGAACATCGGCAAATGTTAATGCTGGAGCTACCAATAAATACAGCAGCATTTTTCATGGTCTATGGTTGTTGATTTTTGTGCTCTTCGCACCGCATTTAATCAACTTAATTCCATTGTCGGCTTTGGCTGCTATTCTCACTTTTGTAGGATATAAATTAGCCAAGCCCAGTTTGTTGAAAGAGCAAAAAGCGAGAGGAATGGACGCTTTGATTCCATTTTTGGGAACCATCTTGGCCATATTGTTTACCGACTTATTGATAGGAATTGCCATTGGTTTGGTGTTGGGATATTATTTCGTATTGAAATCCAATTTTCACAAAACTTTCAGCATGGTATCTTCCGGAAATAATCAACTGTTGAGGTTTCATAATCAAGTTACATTTATGAATAAATCTGTTTTGAGAAAGGAGTTGGTTCAAATTCCTACAGGTTCTTCCATAATTTTGGACTTTTCCAATTCTACATTTATTGATAACGATATTACCGATATACTAAATGATTTTGTAGATCAAGCTAGCAACAAGGGGATACAAGTTCAATGCAAATTTCACAATGAAAAACAACGTGACGATCTGGCCTCCAGAATCTTGAAATTGAGTTGATTCTTCAATATCAATGAATATAAAATCTCTATATTGGTTGAATCAATCTCGTACATATTGTAATTTAACCTATTTTTCAATGTAAACTGTAACAACATCCCTAAAAGTAAAAAACACCAAAATGAACGAAAAAGATAAATTATTTCTGTGTAACAGGGCATGGGCAAGTGAAAAATTGGGACAAGATCCTGAATATTTTAGCGATTTAGCCAAAGATCAAAGTCCCGCATATTTATGGATAGGATGCAGTGATAGCAGGGTTCCTGCTAATGAAATTATTGGTGCTCAACCCGGTGAATTATTTGTTCATAGAAACATAGCCAATTTAGTAGTTCATACAGATTTGAATTTACTCAGTGTATTGGAATATGCGGTAACCCATTTGAAAGTGAAACACATTATTTTGTGTGGACATACGGGATGTGGTGGAGTAAAAGCGGCTATGACACATTCTAATTTTGATTTATTGAACAAATGGTTGCGTAATTTAAAGGATGTTTACTATCATCATCAACACGAAGTAAATGCCATTGAAGACGAGACCGAACGAGTAAATAAAATGGTTGAAATAAACGTGATTGAGCAGGTGAACAATTTGATCAAAACATCGGTGGTTCAACGTGCTTGGCAAAATAGGCAATATCCCATCATACACGGTTGGGTGTACGAAATGGAAACCGGTTTATTAAAATCTGTTGTAGAAAAAGATCACACAAGCGAAATCGAAGATATTTATCGATTTACAGATCTTTGATCAGCTTATTACTTGTTGTTTATCTTGTCGATTCGCAAATTGATCATTTCAATGGTAAATGCGAATGCCATTGAGAAGTAGATGTAACCTTTATTCACTTCTTGGTCGAACCCTTCGCCTAGCAGGGAAACACCGATCAATACCAAAAATGCCAATGCTAGAACTTTTACCGATGGATTATCATTCACGAATCCAGCAATGGGTTTGCTAGCAAGCAACATTACGCCCATACTCAATATAACTGCGGTAATCAT
>CAZQFZ010000046.1:0-6913 GCA_964592635.1 uncultured Rhizobium sp. | reverse complement strand
TGTTTTTGAATCCAATTTATACCCATTAACATCAGAATACGCACTACCATACCCAATAGTAAACCGTAATTTCTTGCGGCTGCTTGCTTGGCTTTATCCAAACGTCCTGCTAAAATCGTGATGAAGATGATGTTGTCGATACCTAAAACGATTTCAAGAATCGTTAACGTGAGTAAACTTATGATTGCGTCGTTCATAATAATTTTGCAATTTTATTGAATTTAATTTTAAATCTCACTAAAAAACGTCCAAACATATCGAAATTCAGACAGAATTAATCGGTCAACCATTGGGTGTTCAAATGGTGTTTGAACCAAGTAATTTGACGTTTGGCGTAATTTCTGGTTTTTTGTTTGATTAAATCAACCGCTACTTGCCATTCTAAATTTCCCTCGAAAAAATCAAAAAGTTCGGAATAACCCACGGTTTTTAATGCTGGCAAATCACGATATCCAAACAGGGCTTCTGCTTCTTTTAAAAAGCCGTTCTGCAGCATTAAATCCACTCGTTCGTTGATTCTTCGATATAAATATTCGCGTTCCAAGTTCAGTGCAAAGCACCCCCAAGAATAATGAATGGGGTTGGGAGCATTATTTTTTAAACTCCGAAGTTCTTCCAACGATTTTCCCGATGTTTCTATCAATTCTAGAGCACGAATTACTCTAGCAGGATTGTGTAATTCTACCCATTTTTCAGCGTTTTCATCCTGTTGCAAAAGTCGCGTTACCAATAAATTTAAACCATCGGGCAATTTTGATAGAGTAGTTAATTCGTCTCTTTTTGTTTGGGGGATGGAAGGCAACTCGTCCAATCCGTTAACAAGTGCATCCATGTATAGTCCGGTTCCGCCGCAAACCACAACATGTCCAAATCGCTCAATTAAACTCTGAGCTATTTCTCTTGCCTCTTGAGCGTATTGCCAAGCGTTTACCGGATTGTGAATGGAATGAGTGGCGATTAAATGGTGAGGAACTTCTTGGAGTTCTTCCAAAGTAGGACGCGCCACGCCAATATTCAACTCTCGATAAATTTGACGACTGTCGGCATTAATAATTTGTGTGTGGAGCTTTTTCGCCCAATCAATGGCTAAACGAGTTTTTCCGGAGGCCGTGGCACCCCCTATGAGTATGATTTGAGGAAGAGTTTCGCTGTTAGTCGCGAATCTCATCTTCGTAACCTAAATCGTCTTCTAGATTGTCGTCGGCACCGAATTCATCATCTTCGTCTTCCTCCTCAGCATCGGTTTCTAATTCTGAAAACTCTTGAGTTAGTTCATTTTGAATGCCTTTTGAAGCCAGTATTTTAGCAGCTAAGGCATCAAATTCGCTGTCGTCGAGCATTTTGAATTTGCTATCCTCGCGTTGGCGGGGAGCTTTACCTTCGGAACGGAACAGTTTGGGATATATGAGTTCTTTGGAGGATTCTTCTATGGAAAGCAATTCGATCAACAAGGTCCAATTGGCCAAGTAATCGGAAATGTAAATAAAACGTTGATGCGGATCGTTGATATAATCACGAAGTTTGGCTTGATTCATGGTTACAACAGGTAAAGCATCTTCGTTATCATCGCCATCGGTCATGTCTTCTAACATGATTTCAAAAAGACGTTTCCATTTGCTGTCGGAGATGTAAAAACTGGCCAATTCTTTTTTATCGAAGCCAATGGCATCTTGGATGGCATTGTGAAAATCCAAAAATGTTTGAGAGGGCTTAATATCAATCCAACGAATCACTTCATCGTTGTTTTCGAACCATACTTTAAAGCGGTAAACCATTGCTGCAAAATTAACCAATATCTTGAACAATTAACAATTCGAATGCAATTCCGTATTTTCGCAGTTGGAAAATGAGAAAAGTGCTATTTTGCCTACTCGTAGGCTTTTTATATAACGGGATATCTTCAGCTCAAACTGAAGGTGGAGATAATACAAATGGTGATATTCGCGGTTTTGTTTACAATAACGAAAACGGAGATCGATTAAAAGGTGCTAATGTATATGTCAAAGAATTGAAGCGACAAACCAGTACCGATAACGATGGTTTTTTTGCCTTAACGAACATTGTAAAAGGGAGTTACACCGTGATAAGTACTTATCCGGGTTTTGATACACTGATTCAAAAAGTGGAAGTGATTGCTGGTGCAAATTCAAAGAGGGACTTTTACTTAATTAAAATTGTGGCTATTGAGGAAGTTGAAATTGTGGTCAGAAACAAGCCCAAAGATGCTCAAGTTTCGGTTCAAACCATTGATGCTAAAGTGCTTTCAAAAATGCCATCGGTTGGCGCTGAGCCCGATTTATTGCAGTATTTGCAAATATTACCGGGTGTTGTCTTTTCAGGAGATCAAGGCGGACAATTATACATCCGAGGTGGTTCCCCCGTGATGAATAAAGTAACTTTAGATGGTATGACTATCTACAATCCCTTCCATTCTATTGGTTTATTCTCTGTATTTGATCCAGATATGATGCAAAGTGCCGATGTTTACACGGCTGGTTTTGGTGCTGAATATGGAGGAAGAATTTCAGCGGTAGTGGATGTAAAAACGCGTGATGGAGATCGAAATCGCTTACGAGTAAAAGCCGGTTTAACCAGTTTTACTTCTAAAGTACTTGTTGAAGGTCCCATAAAAAAATATAAACCTGGAAAAGGGAATGCCAGTTTTGCCGTTTCATATCGCAATTCATTCCTAAAACAATCCTCACGTTTGTTGTACAATTATGCCAATCCCGATAGATTACCCTACAATTTTGGTGATTTGTTTGTCAAATTATCGCAAAATTCTGCATCGGGTGGGTATTCCAGATTGTATGGTTTTCATTTTACCGATGTAGTCGATTTCCCCAATACAACCAAATATGAATGGAAATCAACTGGGTTTGGTGGGAAATTTCTAGTGGTTCCAGAACAAGCCAAAACCCGTGTGGATGGATACTTCTTGTATTCGAACTATAAAATCAATCAAATTGAAACCGACAATCGTCCGCGTTCTTCAGAAATTGGTGGATTTAATCTCGGAATGAATTTTAATTACAACTTCAATCGCGATGCACTGAAATGGGGTTTAGAAATCAATGCCTTTCAAACAGATTTTCAAATTTTTAACTCTAACAATCGCAGAATCAACCAATTGGAAAGTACTACTGAGCTGAATGCTTTTCTGAATTATAAATTCGTTCGTAAAAAATTCATCGCCGATTTTGGTTTAAGAACCCAGTATTATGCTTCTCTGGGAAATAGCTCTTGGGAACCCCGAGTTCAAATGCGTTACAACTTAACTCCAGCTTGGGGAATTAAAATGGCTGCTGGGCAATATTCTCAAAATCTATTGTCGGCCATTTCCGACCGTGATGTGGTGAATTTGTTCTACGGATTTCTATCTGGACCCGATAATCTCCCAGAAACATTCAACGGAAAAGATGTTAATCATAAATTGCAAAAAGCCAATCATTTAGTTGTTGGATCCGACTACAGATTGAATAAATATTCTACCCTAAATGTGGAGGGATTTGTTAAAATATTTACCCAAATCACCAACATCAATCGCGATAAATTATTTGATAACGACGAATTTAACCTAGATAAACCTGAGCGCTTACGACAAGACTTCGTAATTGAAACCGGTGATGCATACGGTGGAGATGTTTCCTACAAATACGCACGAAAAGGATGGTATTTCTGGGTAGTGTATTCGTTGACCTATGTGAATCGTTTTGATGGTTATCAAACGTACCAACCGATTTTCGATCGTCGTCATAACGCCAATGTGGTATTGAGTTACGAGTTCGACAAAAAGAATCCTACCGAAATTTCATTCCGTTGGAACTTGGGTTCAGGTTTCCCATTTACACAAACACAAGGTTATTACGAAAAATACGATTTCAAGGACGGTATTTCCACTGATTACACATCACAAAATGGAAATTTAGGCATTATCTATTCCTCCATAAACAAAGGAAGATTGCCTTACTACCATCGTTTGGATTTTTCGGCTAACCGCAAATGGAAATTGGCCAATAAGCGTGAATTCAATGTAATTTTCTCGTTGGTTAACGTGTACAATCGGCCGAATATTTTCTATTTCGACCGTATAAAAAATACCCGTGTGGATCAATTGCCTATTCTTCCATCGTTGGGTTGTAACTACCAATTTTAATGCAGTTTCTGCCACTGAAGTTTCAAAGGAGTAAGGTTGTTGAAATACAGCGTGTATCGGCAATTACCAATTTTAACCCAACATCGACTTCAGCTGTTGAAGTTTGATAAGCGCTTCAATTGGACTCATTGAGTTGATATCCAATTGATTTAAACTCTTTTTCATTTCATTAAACACCGGGTCTTCTGTTTGGAACATATTCATTTGATAAACGGGTTTGCCTTCAGTTTTCTTTAAGGCATTCCGTTGTTGATTTTTCAATCTTGAATCTTCCAATACCTTTAAAATTTCCGCACTTCTGATTAATACTTGATTGGGTATTCCCGCTAATTGTGCAACATGGATACCGAAGCTGTGCTCACTTCCGCCTTTTTTTAGTGTTCTCAGAAAGACAATTTGTTGTCCCTGCTCTTTTACCGCAATATGGAAATTCTGTATTCCCTCGGATTTATCTTCCAGTTCATTCAATTCGTGATAATGCGTGGCAAACAGTGTTTTTGGTTTTTGGGGATGACTATTCAAATATTCTGCTATACTCCACGCTAAACTAACACCATCGTAGGTGCTGGTACCGCGACCAATTTCATCCAATAATACCAATGAACGATCGCTCAAGTTATTCAAAATACTGGCGGTTTCCGTCATTTCAACCATAAATGTACTCTCTCCCAAGCTGATATTGTCGGAAGCACCAACACGGGTGTACACTTTATCCACTAAACCAATTTTGGCTTTTTTACACGGAACCCAACATCCCATTTGGGCCAACAATACAGCCAAGGCCGTTTGTCGTAAAATAGCACTTTTACCGCTCATGTTAGGACCCGTAAGGATAATCATTCGTTGCTGAGAATTATCCAAATAAATATCGTTGGGAATGTAGTTTTGATCAGGTGGAAGCTGTGCTTCAATAACAGGATGCCTGCAGCCCGTCAGTTCCAATTCGAATCCATCCGTCATTTCCGGTTCGGCGTATTTTCGTTCAATCGATAAACGAGCAAAACCCATCAAAACATCCCATTGTGCAATCGTTTGAGCATCATTTTGAACAGGTAGAATTCGTTCTGAGAGTTGATTTAACAACGCCTCCCACAACTGCAATTCAAGAATTCCAATTTTATCTTCTGCCGATAGAATTTTCTCCTCATATTCTTTTAATTCGGGTGTAATATAACGTTCAGCATTGGTCAGAGTTTGTTTGCGAATCCACGTTTCCGGCACTTTGTCTTTGTGTGCATGGGTAACCTCCAAATAGTAACCAAAAACATTGTTGAAACCGATTTTTAACGATGAAATTCCGGTATTGATCACCTCGCGATTCTGAATTTCAATCAATCGGTCTTTGCCATTAACACTCAATTCCCTCAATTCAGCCAAATCCGAGTTCACGCCCGAATTGAAAATGCCGCCTTTACTCACATTGATTGGAGCTTCGGGGGATATTTGTTCGGTAATCAGTGAAATAATATCTCCCAATTCGCCAATACGTTTCGCCTGCTGCGACAATAATTCTGACTGGGAATTTTGAAATAATTCTTTCAGTTTTTGAACGGCCGTTAAACTCCGTGAAAGTTGGAGCAATTCCTTGGGATTGATGCGTTTCAGAGCAATCTTCGAACACAATCGCTGTAAATCTCCCACATCCTCCATGATAGCAACTGACTTTTTCAACAAGCTGTTGTTGTCTTTAAACTCCCGCACGAATTGATGTCGTTCGCGAATCCGAGCTAAATCCTTCAGTGGAAGCATCAACCAATTCTTTAGCAATCGACCACCCATTGGAGTGAGTGTATAATCAATTACCTCCAACACGCTTTTTCCTTCCGGATAAATCGGACGTGCCAATTCCAAGTTCCTTATGGTAAAACCATCCAACCATACAAATGCCGATTCATCCAGTCGGGTAATTCCCAAAATGTGACCCGTATTGTGGTGGTGGGTATTTTCCAAATATTGCAAAGCTGCTCCAGCGGCCAGAATGGCCGCTGACATCTCGTGTATTCCAAACCCTTTTAACCCTTGGGTTTTGAATTGTCGAGTGAGTTTTTCTTCAGCATATTCGCGTTGATACACCCATTCTTCTAAAGTTTGATAGGATTTTGGTTCACCGAAATTTCTTGAAACATCTGGGTATTGTTTTTTGGGGAAGATAAACTCGGCAGGACTGAAACCCGCAATCATTTTTTTAATGAATCCCAAATCGCCCTGAGTACACTGAAAATCCCCCGTAGAAATATCCAACAAACTCAATCCCCAAATACCGTCGAATTCTACCAATGAAGCTAGATAGTTACTTTGTTTGGATTCGAGAATTTTGTCATTATAACTGACACCCGGTGTAACCAATTCGGTAACGCCTCGTTTAACAACGGTTTTTGTGAGTTTGGGATCCTCGAGCTGATCACAAACCGCCACTCGATAACCTGCTTTAACCAATTTGGGTAAATAGGTATCCAAGGAATGGTGCGGAAATCCAGCCAATTCCATTTCCGATGCAGCCCCATTGCTTCGCTTAGTTAGCACAATTCCTAGTACTTTGCTGGCAATAATGGCATCATCGCTAAAGGTTTCATAAAAATCACCCACACGAAACAATAAAACAGCACCAGGATATTGGGCCTTGATTTGATTGTATTGTTTCATCAATGGGGTTTCTTTCTTTTCCATAATTCAATCCCAAAAATAAGACTATTCAATTCCTTATGCTCAATACTTTTCCCCGTTTATTCAACAAATTCTCGACTTATATTTGCAAAA